>NZ_WTFA01000015.1:0-43501 GCF_009795755.1 Gilliamella sp. Pra-s60
ATGGCGAATAATCTGCCACTTTTTTTGTTAATTTATTGTAAAGATTTGTTAGGGTAAGAAAGCGTTGCTTTGGTTTTTTTGGGGGAGTGGCGTTTTTTATGGGGTTGGGTGGTTTTTAAAGGAAGTTATAGTTAAGCGTTTGGCACTGAGTCGTTTGATAAAGGTATAAATTGTTCTATAGATAGTAATATCGGACGTGCAGTAATTAATCATTATAAATTATTGCTTATGATTAACAAGAAAAAGATTTTTCCTATCTAACGAATAAAAATTTAGATTACTTATTTTGGTATTTTCCATCCTAAAATAGCTTTCAGTATAAAATTAGCTTTTCAATGGAAAAAACGCTCTGCTTTATAAAACAGAGCGTTTGGAAGAAAATAGAAAATAGAAAATAGAAAAAAGAATAGAAAAATTAGAACTCCATTAGTTCCTTTTCTTTGTCAGCAAGCACTGCATCTAATTTTTTAATTGCGGCATCGGTCGCTTTTTGGATTAAATCTTGTGCTTTACGCTCATCATCTTCAGAGATTTCTTTATCTTTTAGTAACGCTTTGATTTGGTCGTTAGCATCACGGCGAATATTACGGATTGATACTCGGCCTTGTTCTGCTTCGTTACGGACAATTTTAGTTAAATCGCGACGGCGTTCTTCAGTTAATGGCGGTAGGGGGACACGAATAACAGTACCAGCTGACGCTGGGTTAAGCCCTAAATCTGATGTTAAGATTGCTTTTTCAATTAGTGGCGTAAGTGATTTGTCAAATACAGTAATCGCTAGCGTTCTTGCGTCTTCAGCAACAATGTTAGCTAGTTGGCGTAGTGGCGTAGGACTGCCGTAATATTCGACCATGATGCCATCTAATAAGCTTGGTGATGCGCGCCCTGTTCTTACTTTAGAAATGTGAGTTTGAAACGCATCGATGCTTTTTTCCATGCGCGTTTGCGCTTCTTTTTGAATCTCGTTTAACATAATAAAAACCTTATTTAAAATAAAAATAATTAGCAGGTTACGGTTGCTTTGTTATTAATTAATGTTCCTTCTGGTTCACCTAAAATGACACGACGCAATGCGCCTGGTTTATTCATGTTGAAAACACAGATAGGTAAATTGTGGTCACGCGCTAGCGTAAAAGCAGCTAAGTCCATGACTTTTAATTCGTCTTCGAGTACTTTGTCATAATTGAGTGTTTTGTAAAGTGTCGCATTAGGATCTTTTACAGGATCTGCAGAATAGACGCCATCAACTTTGGTAGCCTTTAAAACAACATCGGCTTCAATTTCAATGCCACGCAAACACGCTGCCGAGTCGGTTGTAAAAAATGGATTACCTGTACCTGCAGAAAGGATCACCACTTTACCATGACGAAGTAAGCTAATTGCTTCAGTCCAACGGTAATCATCGCATACGCCATTTAATGGAATGGCTGACATTAGGCGAGCGTTTACTTCAATTCGGTGTAATGCATCACGCATTGCAAGACCGTTCATGACAGTTGCTAGCATTCCCATGTGATCACCAACAACACGATTCATTCCTGCTTTTGCAAGACCTGCACCACGAAATAGGTTCCCCCCCCCAATCACAACTGCAACTTGAACGTTCATTTCAATTAATTCTTTGATTTCTTGCGCCATGCGATCAAGAACCGTTGCATCAATACCAAAGCCTTCGTCGCCTTGTAGCGCTTCACCACTGAGTTTTAGAAGAATACGTTTATAAAAAGGGGTTGCCATATAAAATCTCGCTATTTCGTTACTTGATTATTTAGCCAGTAAATACTAACAAATAATTATTTTAAGATATTTTGTAGATAAACAAAACCGCCTTAACGGCGGTTTTTTTAAACAATTAAGATTGTTTTGATATCGCTGCAACTTCTGCTGCAAAGTCAACTTCGACTTTTTCAATACCTTCACCCACTTCAAAACGGATGAATGAAGCAACTGCTGCGTTCTTTTCTTTTAATAAGTCACCAACAGTTTTTGATGGTTCCATTACAAATGGTTGACCAGTTAAAGAAACTTCACCAGTAAATTTACGCATACGACCTTCAACCATTTTTTCAGCGATTTCGCGTGGTTTACCAGATTGCATTGCAATGTCGATTTGGATGTTACGTTCATGTTCAACCACATCAGCAGGAACATCACTTGGATCAACGTATTCTGGTTTGCTTGCAGCAATGTGCATTGCGATGTGTTTAACTAACTCATCGTCAGCACCGTTTGCAGCAACTAATACACCAATACGAGCACCGTGTTGGTAACTACCTACTACGTCACCTGCAATTTCAGCAACACGACGAATACCGATGTTTTCACCGATTTTAGCGACTAATGCTGTGCGCTCTTCTTCAAATTTTGCTTGTAGGGTTGCAACATCAGTAATACGATCAGCTAATGCTGCTTGTGCTACTTTGTCACTAAATGCTAGGAAGCCTGCATCTTTTGCAACGAAGTCTGTTTCACAGTTGACTTCTAAAATAACACCGAATTTTTTGTCAGCAGCGATTTTAGAAATAATCACACCTTCAGCAGCAACACGGCCTGCTTTTTTAGCCGCTTTTGCTTGACCTGATTTACGCATGTTGTCAATTGCAAGTTCAATGTCGCCATTAGCTTCAACTAATGCTTTTTTACATTCCATCATGCCTGCGCCAGTTCTTTCGCGCAGTTCTTTTACCATAGAAGCGGTAACTTCAGCCATTTTTTAATCCTCTATTTAACCATTGTGATGATTTTCATTAGAATGGGTCGATTTGATTATTTTACAGATCGACCCTGAAAATATTTGAGTTTATTATTCAGCTGCTGGAGCTTCTTCAACAAAGCTTGCTTCAGAGACTGGAGATTGGTTTTGCTCACGACCCGCACGAACTGCATCAGCAACCGCATTTGCATATAATTGAATTGCGCGGATTGCGTCATCATTACCAGGAACGATGTAATCAATACCATCTGGATCTGAGTTAGTATCAACAACAGCAATGACTGGAATACCTAAATTGTTAGCTTCTTTGATAGCGATATGTTCATGGTCTGCACCAATAACAAAAATCATATCGGGTAAGCCACCCATATTTTTAATTCCACCCAAGCTATTTTCTAATTTAGCCATTTCACGAGCACGCATTAGTGCTTCTTTTTTGGTTAATTTGTCAAATGTACCATCACTAGCTTGTGTTTCTAAATCTTTTAGACGTTTGATTGATTGACGTACTGTTTTCCAGTTAGTCAACATACCACCTAACCAACGGTGATTAACGTAGTATTGTCCACAGCTTTCAGCCGCTTGTTTGATCGCTTCGCTAGCTGCACGCTTTGTACCAACAAATAAAATTTTACCTTTACGAGCGGCAACCTTGTTTAATTCAGCTAATGCTTCGTTGAACATAGGAACTGTTTTTTCAAGATTGATGATGTGAACTTTGTTACGTGCACCAAAAATAAATGGTTTCATTTTTGGGTTCCAATAACGAGTTTGGTGTCCAAAGTGTACACCCGCTTGTAACATATCGCGCATTGATACTGTAGTAGTCATGATTTCCTCATTTTGACGTTGGGGTTATGCCTCCACATATCCGCTTTATCCGACCTAATTGCATTAAGCAAAAGGCACCCCGGAAAAGTGTAATAATATGTGTGTGTTATAACGTTAATTAATCATTAAAAGTAATGCTGTTATTCACAGTTATTTTTGTAAAAAAATAATGCGAAATGTAGCGCGCGTTTTATACCATAAATTGTATAAAATTGCTAGCTTTTTATCTTTGCTGTTGGTGATTTTGTGTGGTTTGTTTTTTATTCGTTCGTGATTAGGCTGTTTATTGGTGGTAAGTATGGTAATAAATCGGAACAAAAAACTTCAATAAAATCAATGCCTTTCCTGACGGTTTTTTAGTGATTGTTAACGTCGTTCTGTAAGTAAGCACTTACAGAACGTTTATAGTAATTCGTTTATAATTAGTTGAATAACTTATGGCATTGTAGGCAGATCCAATCCCATATTCCGCCAAAGAATCCAGTTTCTTCAATATCCTGTAATGCAACAAGCGGTTGTTCGTTAATAACTTTGCCGTCTAGTAAAAATTGCATTTTACCTACGGCATTGCCTTTGGCGATTGGGGCATAGATATAATCGTCAATTTTATATTCTACTTGTACATCAGCAGCTCGTCCTTTTGGTACAGTAATAAATGCGCCATTAACGGCACCAAGTTGGATTTTGTTTTGATCACCATACCAAATCGATTCGGTAGCAACTGGGTTACCTGCTTTTACAGGATTTGCGGTTTCAAAAAATCGAAACCCCCAGACTAATAGCTTTTTACTTTCTGCTTCGCGACCTTTAAATGTGCGTCCGCCCAGTACCGCTGAAATTAAGCGGGTGTTGCCTTCTACCGCCGAGGCAACTAAGTTGTAGCCTGCAGCATTGGTGTGACCTGTTTTTATTCCGTCAACGTTTAATGTGGTGTCCCAAAGTAATCCGTTTCGGTTTAATTGTGGTTTGGATAGCGTGTAGGTAAATTCTTTTTCTTTATAAATAGAATATTCTTCAGGTAGGTCACGAATTAGTGCTTGACCTAAATATGCCATATCTTTGGCTGTGGTGTATTGTCCTGGTGCATCAAGTCCGTGTACAGTTTCAAAATGCGTATGGTTTAGTCCAATTTTTTTTGCATAATCATTCATTAAGTTAACAAATGCACCTTGGCTACCTGCTACATGTTCAGCCATAGCAATACAAGCATCATTACCTGATTGAATAATGATACCTTTGTTTAGATCAGAAACAGAAACCGTTTTACCGACTTCTAAAAACATTAGTGATGAGCCTTTTAATATTGGGTTACCCGTTGCCCAAGCATCTTTACTGACAACAACCATATCATCATTTTTTATGCGACCTGATTGTAATGCTTGCCCAACCACATAGCTGGTCATCATTTTAGTTAAGCTTGCAGGATCGCGCTGCTGTTCGGCATTATATTGTGCTAAAATTTCACCTGATTTTGCATCAATTAGAATGTAAGCTTCTGCGTCTAATTGCGGAATAGCAGGAATAGGAAATGCCATTTCAGCCGATGCCGATGAACAAATTGCAAGCGCTAAGAACGTAAAAGATAATTTAAATTTCTTTTTCATTTATTTAAATTCCGTTAAATATTTTTGGATAACATGTATCGATGAGTGTGTATAGACATCATAATGCCAAAACTTGCCATTAATACAATTAGGGATGAGCCACCGTAACTTATTAGTGGTAATGGTACACCAACAACAGGCAAGATTCCACTGACCATACCAATATTAATGAACACATAAATAAAAAATACTAAAATAAGTCCACCAGAAAGGATCCGTCCAAAGGTGGTTTGCGCCTGCGCTGCAATAAATAGCCCTCGCACAATTAGGCATAAAAATAAGATCAGTAAGATGACGGAGCCAATAAAACCAAACTCTTCAGCAATAACTGAAAAAATAAAGTCGGTATGCCGTTCAGGTAAAAATTCAAGTTGCGATTGTGTGCCTTCAAGCCATCCTTTTCCCCATATACCGCCCGATCCTATTGCTATTTTTGATTGAATAATATGGTAACCAGCCCCACTTGGGTCAAGTTCAGGGTTGATGAGCATAAGTACACGTTTTTGCTGATAATCATGCATTAAACAAAACCACATAATCGGTAAAAAAACAGCAATTAAAATAAGTGCAATAAGAATATAGCGCCAGCTCATGCCTGCTAAAAAGATAATAAAAATGCCTGACATGGCTATCAATATAGCAGTCCCTAAATCGGGTTGCATAGCCACCAGTAATGTGGGTACCCCAATGATAGCAAGTGTTTGTAACGTGGTCTTTAATGGTGGTGGACATCCATCACGGTGAATGAATTTAGCAACCATTAATGGTACAGCAATTTTGGCAATTTCAGAGGGTTGAAATCGCAATACACCTAAATCTAACCAACGTTGGGCTCCTTTACTGGTATAACCAAAAATATCTACCAGTAATAAGATTAAAATACAAACCACATAGAGATATGGCGCCCATTTTTCATAAGTTCTGGGCGAAAATTGCGCCAATATAATCATAGCAGCAAAACCAAGTAATATTTGTATTGCTCGCTTTTGTATCATGTCGATACTTTGTCCTGTTGCACTCCAAAGAATATAAAGGCTATAACCCAGTAATAACGTTATAAATAAAAAGAACAGGGGATCAATATGTATTTTTTGCCAAAAACTCTTTTTAATATTATTCATTATTAGTCCTCTGTTTCTGTATTGGTTGACGGTTGGTTGAGCTCGGTAGAATTGTTGCCTAAAAGGTAAAAATCCAATATTTTACGTGCTACCGCACCACCGTTCGAGCTACCACCCCCGCCGTTTTCTAAAACAATGGCTAAGGCTATTTTTGGTTTATCATAAGGCGCATACGCAATAAATAATGCATGATCGCGTAAATGTTCAGGTATTTTATGGGCGTTATAGATTTCGTCTTGCTTTAAGCCATAAACCTGTGCAGTACCCGATTTTCCCGCTGCTTGATATTTTGCATCAGCATAAATTTTGCGTGCTGTTCCTCGTGCACCAAACATAACTCGGTGCATACCTTCTTTAACAAGCGACCAATAAGCTGGGTTAACATCAACTAGGCTAGTTGCTTCGATATAATTATTTGAATCAACTTGAGGTTGCTGTTCATTAGAATTTAAAATATCGCTCTTTTTATATAATAAAAAGTGTGGTGTATAGGTTTTGCCGTTATTGATCAACGTTGTTAGTGCTTTGGCCATTTGTATTGGAGTTGCTGTCCAATAACCTTGTCCTATGCCAACAGGTATAGTATCACCTTGTAACCAAGACTTTTTATGCCGTTTGATTTTCCACTCACGACTAGGCATTACTGCTCGTGTTTCTTCATTTGGCGAAATATCTATGCCTGTTCGCTCACCATAACCAAATTTACTCATCCATAAGTTTAAGCGATCAATGCCCATGTCATAAGCAACTTGGTAAAAGTAGGTATCAACCGATTCCTCAATGGCTTTTAATACATCAACACGACCATGTCCCCATTTAAGCCAATCTCGATAACGTCGTTCTGTACCCGGTAATTGCCACCAACCAGGATCGTTAACTACGCTTTTTGGGGTCACTACACCTTCACTTAATGCCGCAATAGAAATAAACGGCTTAACAGTCGAAGCCGGTGGATAAGCACCGAGTAAAGCTCGATTAAAAAGCGGTTTACTTGGGTCTTTGAGTAATTCACTATATTTAGTGCTTGATATCCCACCCACAAACGGGTTGGAATCATAACTTGGGCTTGAAACTAAAGCTAATATTTCACCATTATTAGGGTCAATTGCCACCACAGCTGCTTTACGTCCAGCTAGTAATTGTTCAATATATAGTTGCAATTTAAGGTTGATAGATAAATAGATATCTTCGCCCGCTTGGGGGGGATTTTTATTTAGTTGACGAACAATACGTCCGCGGCTGTTAACTTCAACTTTTTCATAACCCGGGGTTCCGTGTAATACATCTTCGTAGTATTTTTCGATACCCATTTTACCAATATTAAAAGTAGCTACATAATCGCTGGTTTTATTTTCATCTTCTAGACGTTGTTTATCTTGGCTGTTAATTTTAGAAATATATCCAAGAATATGGGTTAGTGATGCCCCATAAGGGTAATAACGATGCTGTATATCCACTATGGAGACATATGGAAAGCGGTGTTGATCAACAACAAAACGCGCAATCTGTTCTTGAGTTAAGTTATTTTTTAATGGGACAGGTCTGTGCGCTTTATAATTTCGGCGCTCTTTTTGGAAATTTTCGATATCTTCGTCAGTTAAATCAACAATTTTTTTTAATTCATTAAATTGTTCATTCAGGTTTTTTACCTTATCAGGAATGATGTTTAATTGATATGTGATATTGTTAATGGCCAATGGGGTGCCATTACGGTCATAAATCATGCCGCGATTAGGTGGAATAGGTATAATTTCAATGCGATTATCATTGGATTTGGTGCTGTAATAACCGTAATTTACAATCTGCAATCCAGCAAGGTTTACAAGCAAAACAATAATTAAAATGATAATGACAATAAATGAAAACAACGCTCTACGAAAAAATAAATTTGCTTCTGCTGAGTGATCTCGAATGTTTGTTTTCCTTTTTTTGCTTGAAATAGGGATAACAATACTCCTCTAAATGTTTTTTTCTGTTTGTGGTTTATGTTGCTGTTCTTCCCATTTATCATAAGCATTAACAATTTTGGCAACCACTGGATGGCGTACCACATCTTCGCTATTGAAAAAATTAAAGCTGATTTCATCAACTTTACTTAGTACCTCAATGGCATGGCGTAAGCCCGATTTTTGATGACGTGGTAAATCTATTTGAGTAATATCACCAGTAATTACCGCTTTAGAATTAAAGCCGATACGGGTTAAAAACATTTTCATTTGTTCAATTGTGGTGTTTTGGCTTTCATCAAGAATAATAAAGGCGTCATTAAGCGTACGCCCACGCATATAAGCTAGTGGTGCGACTTCAATCACGCTTTTTTCAATCAGTTTTTCAACTTTTTCAAAGCCAAGCATTTCAAATAAAGCATCGTAAAGTGGACGTAAGTAAGGATCCACTTTTTGACTTAAATCACCTGGTAAAAAGCCTAACTTTTCACCAGCCTCGACAGCGGGTCGGGTTAGTACAATGCGGCGAATTTGCTGTTTTTCAAGTGCATCTACTGCTGCCGCCACAGCTAAATAGGTTTTACCTGTTCCTGCTGGCCCTATACCGAACGAGATGTCATAATCTAAAACATGAGCAATATATTGAGCTTGATTAGCCGTTCGGGGTTTGATAATACCCCGTTTGGTTTTTATCATCACTAGCTTTCCGCCTTGATGATCAATATAAGCAGGTAAGTGTTCACTTGCTTTTTGTAAAGCACCTGACTCTTTTATTGCTAGATGTATTTGTTCAGGCTCAATATCAATAACTTTATCTTTGATTTGGGTATGTTGATAAAGGGATTGTAAAATATCAATAGTTGCTTGAACGCAGATACTGTCACCTGTTATTGTAAATAAATTACCTCGGTGATTAATTTCAATACCAAGTCTGCGCTCTAGCTGTTTAATATTGTCATTATAAGGACCACAAAGACTATTAAGACGCTGATTATCAGCAGGTTCTAGCATGGTTTCATTTGTCGTAATATTCAAAGATAAGTCCTCTAATTTTAATATTAATCACTAATGCGTCCTTCACACAAAGAACACTTTTCAACACCTTTTAAAAAGTCCATATTGCACTGATGGCAAGATACGATGTTTCCGTTAACAACATTGTCAACAGCTCTTATTGATTGACTTCCATCAAATCCTTGTGATTTTAATTTATTGACTAACATTGAAATAGGCGTTCCGCTTTTTAACTCTTGCTCAACATATGATGCAACTTGTTCTTCAAATGTTGGTGGTACATATTCAAGTACCTTTTCGTTATAGTCATTATTACATTCATTACACTTGATATAACGACCTAATGTTTCAAAACTAAAAATAGGAATAAAAAACAACGTAAAATATTTTGCCATTTTTATTTGTGTGTATTTTTGCTGTTTTTCATCAGTAGTAATATTTTGTTGCGAACAGCAATTTGGGCAATTAAATTGTCCACTATGTTCGTTAACTTCCCTTCCACGAGTTCCAAAAATAATAAACATTTTCTTTCCTATCCTTTTATTTAATAACTTTTTAATTTTTATTATAAAAACTAGTTAAATGGTTTTCTTTTTATGGTTGATAAATACCAACACCTAAATCGTTTTCTTTTCGAGTTCGCGATATCACTGACATTGGAGATTCATTTACCCGCAAATCCATTTCATCTTCGGTACGAATAACTTTACCACGCAATGAATTTGGATAAACATCAGTTATTTCAACATCAACAAATTTACCAATCATATCAGGATTGCCTTCAAAGTTAACAATTCGATTGTTTTCAGTTCGGCCTGTTAATTCCATCAGGTCTTTTTTAGAAGGACCTTCAACTAAAATGCGTTGTACAGTATTTAACATTCGGCGACTAAATTGCATGGCTTGTTGATTGATTCGTTCTTGAAGAATGTATAAACGTTGTTTTTTCTCTTCTTCTGATACGTTATCTTCCATTTCAGCAGCAGGTGTACCTGGGCGAGCTGAATAAACAAAGCTATAGCTTAAATCAAAATTTACATCGGCAATAAGCTTCATAGTTTGTTCAAAGTCTTCTTGTGTTTCCCCAGGGAATCCAACAATAAAGTCAGAGCTAATTTGAATATCTGGTCGAACTTTACGTAGTTTGCGAATAATTGATTTATATTCAAGCGCTGTATGCGTTCGTTTCATTAGGTTTAATATGCGATCTGATCCACTTTGTACCGGTAAATGTAAAAAACTCACCAGTTCAGGCGTATCACGATAAACATCAATAATATCATCGGTAAATTCAATTGGGTGACTGGTAGTAAAACGAATGCGATCAATCCCGTCAATAGCCGCAACTAAACGTAATAACTCAGCAAATGAACAAATATCACCATCAAATGTTGGTCCACGATAAGCATTAACATTTTGCCCAAGTAAATTTACTTCTCGCACACCTTGTTCAGCAAGTTGTGCTATTTCATAAATTACATCATCACAAGGTCTGCTAACTTCTTCCCCTCGAGTATAAGGGACAACGCAATAAGTACAATATTTATTGCATCCTTCCATAATTGAAACAAATGCTGTTGGACCTTCGCTACGCGGTTCAGGTAATCGATCGAATTTTTCTATTTCAGGAAAGCTGACATCAACCACATGATTGCCGTTACCACTTTTTATTTGTTCTATCATTTCTGGTAAGCGGTGGAATGTTTGTGGTCCAAAAATAATATCTACAAATGGGGCACGTTTGCGAATATGCGCACCTTCTTGAGATGCCACACACCCCCCGACACCAATAATGATATTTGGGTTGTGCTGTTTTAAGTTTTTCCAACGACCTAACTGGTGGAAGACTTTTTCTTGAGCTTTTTCCCGAATAGAACAAGTGTTAAGTAATAAGATATCGGCTTCTTCAGCGTTGTCTGTTAAGGTTAATCCGTGGGTAGATTCAAGGAGATCGGCCATTTTTGTCGAATCATATTCGTTCATTTGGCAGCCCCAAGTTTTGATATGTAATTTTTTGCTCATCAATAACTCAGCTATATTAATTGTTAAAATGAAAACGGGTTTAAATCCGCGATTTTAGCGTGCCATATTGTAATCTTTTGTTATTGTAGGGTCTATAATAAATTAAAAAATGACAATATAAAGTAAAGCTTGTTTTTATGACTTTAAATAAAAGGTAATAAGTGAGTTAAATAAGTTGTCATTAAAAATATTAAATATAAAACAATAAGTTAATTTAGTGTTCTTTTTTTTGTTAATAAAAAATATAAAAAAATTAAAAAAGGTTTATTTATTTATCAAAAAACAATCAATTATGATAATCATTCTTTTTTATATATTTTTATTTTATGCTATTATCCGCGGCAAATTGCGGTAACAAATGAAGTGTTTAATATATGACAAAGACATTTAGTCCAACAAAACGCCTTTTTATTAAAGGTATTATTGCTACATGTTTGTTATCTGTTACTCGTGTTGGCTTTGCTATAAATAAAGCCCAAGTTGTTGCTGTGCGTGTTTGGCCTTCGTCAACCTATACACGAATTACGTTAGAATCTAATATTGGCTTAACTTATAAGAGTGCTTCGCTTTTTAATCCTAATCGTATTGTTATTGATATTGATAATATCGATTTAACCCCTACACTTAAAACGATTTCATCAAAAGTACTAAATCACGATCCTTTTATAAAATCAATCAGCGTTATTAAGCTAAATTCTAATACAATCAGAATTATGATCGAATTAAAGCAAGAGGTAGAGCCTAATACCTTTAAATTATCACCTGTTGCAGAATTTAAACATCGTTTAGTTATGGATCTTTACCCATTAAAATCATCTGCAACACAAAACGATGATCCTTTACTTTCACTATTAGAAGAATATAAAGCAGGCGATCTTAGTAAAAAACAAGCTCAAATAAAAACACCAATAAATAAAAAGAAAAATGCACCTATTATTGTTATGCTCGATCCTGGCCATGGAGGGGAAGATCCCGGTGCAATCGGCTACAGTAGAACCCGTGAAAAAGATATCGTTTTGCAAATTGCTCGTCGAACTTATAACTTGCTTAGAAAAGAGCCTAATATTAAAGTCTATATGACTCGTAATGAGGATGTTTTTATTCCCTTAAAAGTAAGAGTTGCTAAAGCAAGATCACTTCATGCTGATCTGTTTATTTCTATTCATGCAGATGCTTTTGCTAATCGTTCAGTAGGAGGGTCATCTGTTTTTGCTTTATCAACCCGTGGAGCAAGTAGTTCCGCTGCTAGTTATTTAGCACAAACTCAAAATGAAGCCGATCAAATAGGTGGTGTTAGCCGTAGTGGTGATAAGTATTTGGATAATACTATTTTAGATTTGGTTCAAAAAACAACACTAAGCAATGGAGTGTTACTTGGTAATGCTATTTTAAATCGAATGAAAAAAGTGAATAAAATGCATAAACCATCACTTGAAAAGGCAGGATTTGCCGTGTTAAAAGCACCCGATATTCCATCTGTTTTAGTTGAAACAGCCTTTATTAGTAATATCAGTGAAGAAAAGAAATTAAAGACTGCTTCGTTCCAAAATCAAGTATCTAAATCAATTGTTGATGGTATTAAAGATTATTTGAAAAAACGTAAAAATTAAAACTATTGAATAATAATTAAACATCTTTGGGCTTCTAATTCCGGTATTGTCAGTTTGATATTTTGCTTAATGGTAAAACCCGTTGGTATAGGATCTATATCACTTCCTTTTAAAGCATAGAAAGCTCCTTTTTGATTTGGTAAATGTTTACACCAACTAAGCATATCTTGTAAAGAAGCAAAAGCTCGGCTAATAACACCATCAAACTTTTTATCGTTATACTCTTCTATTCGGCTTTGTATTGGTGTGATATTTGTTAATTTGAGTTCAAACTGAACTTGCTTTAAAAAGCGAATACGTTTACCTAAACTATCAACTAGATCAAATTGTTTATCTGGATTAATAATTGCCAGTGGAACTCCCGGTAATCCAGGGCCAGTACCAACATCAATAAAGGTGTTTCCTGTTAAATAAGGTGATACCATTAAACTATCCATAATGTGTTTGACTAGCATTTCATTAGGATCACGTACAGCGGTTAAGTTGTAAGCCTTATTCCATTTATTGAGCATTTCAACGTAATGGATCAATTGATCTATTTGTGATCCAGTAATCAAAAGATCCGTTTGATCAATTAGGTTAGTGAGTTTCTTTTTTAACATAATTCTTCTTTTTTAAATAAACTAATAACATTGAAATAGCTGCAGGCGTTATTCCTGATATGCGTGAAGCTTGCCCTATAGAAACCGGTTTGTGTTGCTTTAATTTAGCAACCACTTCGTTTGATAATCCTGATATTTCAGCATAATCAATATGTTCAGGAATTAGTGTTTCTTCGTTGCGTTTTTGGCGTTCAATTTCTTCAATTTGCAGTTTAATATAACCATCATATTTAACTTGAATTTCAACTTGTTCAGCAGCTTGTGCATCAGTTAATCCAGGTGCAAATAGCGAAAGTGATTTTAAGGTTTGGTAATTCATTTCAGGCCGTTTAAGTAGCTCTTCACCATTGGCTTCTTTGGTTAAATTAGCACTTAATACTGCGTTGACTTCGTCAATTGTTTCTATATGAGGATGAACCCATATATCACGCAGACGTGCTCTTTCTTGTTCAATGGCTTCGAATTTTTCATTAAAACGTTGCCAGCGATAATCATCTACCATGCCAAGGTTACGGCCAATTTCTGTTAAACGAATGTCTGCATTATCTTCACGTAACATTAAACGATATTCAGCACGAGAAGTAAACATACGATATGGCTCGTTAGTACCAAGTGTGCAAAGATCATCTACTAGTACACCTAAGTAAGCTTGATCCCGTGTTGGATGCCATTGATCTTGATCATACGCAAAACGAGCTGCATTTAAACCTGCTAGCATGCCTTGAGCGGCAGCTTCTTCATAGCCTGTTGTGCCGTTAATTTGTCCAGCTAAAAATAAACCTTTGATCACTTTACTTTCAAGTGTTGGCTTAAGATCTCTTGGATCAAAATAATCGTATTCGATCGCGTAACCTGGTCTGACGATATTTGCATTTTCAAGCCCTTTCATGCTACGAACAAAAGCAAGCTGAGTGTCAAAAGGTAGACTTGTTGAGATCCCATTTGGATAGATTTCATTGCTATCTAATCCTTCCGGCTCTAAATAGATCTGATGTGAATTTCGATCAGCAAAACGCATGATCTTATCTTCGATCGATGGGCAATATCTTGGCCCTACACCTTCAATGATCCCTGTATACATTGGGCTACGATCTAAATTAGATCTGATTATATCGTGTGTTTTTTCGTTTGTACTTGTTATATAGCAAGGGATCTGTTTTGGATGATCACTTGAATTGCCTAAAAATGAGAAAACAGGTACAGGATCGTCGCCATATTGTGTGCCTAATTTTGAAAAATCAATCGTTCTTGCATCAATACGGGGTGGGGTACCTGTTTTTAAGCGTCCCATTCTGAATGGATATTGATGTAGTGATTTTGATAAACCAATTGAAGCAGGATCACCTGTTCTGCCACCACTATAATTATCAAGTCCTATGTGGATCTTTCCGTCTAAAAAAGTACCTGTTGTTAAGACTACAGTTTTAGCTTTAAATGATACTCCCATTTGGGTTTTAACACCGATGATCTGATCGTTTTCAATGATCACATCTTCAACTGATTGTTGAAATAACATGAGGTTTTCTTGATTTTCAAGTGCTGTTCTAATTGCTTTGCAATAGAGGGATCGATCTGCTTGTGCTCGTGTAGCTCTAACCGCAGGACCTTTACTGCTGTTTAATATTCTAAATTGGATCCCAGCATGATCAATAGCCTGAGCCATTAAACCACCCATGGCGTCAATTTCTTTAACCAAGTGACCTTTGCCAATACCACCAATGGCAGGATTACAAGACATTTGTCCTAATGTATTGATATTGTGGGTTAAAAGTAGTGTTTTTCTTCCCATTCTTGCTGATGCCATTGCTGCTTCTGTTCCTGCATGGCCTCCACCAACGATGATGACATCAAAAAGATCTGGATAAAACATAAAAAGCCTCATATTTATTTTGTGTACAGGTGATCTCTATTTTAGATCGGGTGATTTGGTTTATTTAGCGTAGGGAATTTTACTCATCTTTTTGGTTACGTCAAATGATCTATTTTGATCGCGCTTTAAATTAAATAAGATCTTTTAGATGATCTTTTTATTTTTATTATTATTACGTTGGATCCTTTTTGTGGGTAACTCTATTTTTTTATTATTTTATTAGATCTTAACGATCGCTTAATTGTGTTAATTGATCGGATCTTTTTTGTTTTAATTCTGTTGATAAGTGTTATTGTTATTCACAATTGATTTTTAGTTTTAGGTTGTTAATAGGCTTATAACAACTTATGATCCCGTTTTGTCACAGAGTTATCCACAAAAAAATAAATCTGTTTGCTTAATTTTTAACTTTTATTGGTTTTATTTTATACTTAGGTGAGTGGTTTACTATTTTATGATCTTATTATGTGCTCAAAATGATTCTATAAAGTTTAAAGTTATTAAATTATATTTTTTTAATTAAAATTATTTAGTTTAGCTTATCTTTATTTTTTATTAATGGGTAAATTAACTTGTATTTGTGTGACTTAAAAGTATGGGGTAGATAATTTAGAGTGTAGGATATTTTTCTTTTCTATAAAACTTATTGATTTTTATAAAAGCAAATTTATACTTAACATAATTGTATTTTTATAATGAGGTTATTTTATTACTCTTTCGCAGCTGCCTTTGCCATTTTTGTTACCTAATAATGAGACTTTTGATAGTTTTTATGTAGGTGATAATCGATTATTGTTTGATTCATTACAAACTTTACTAAGTAAAGAGGGTTTTAATGTCTTTTATATATGGTCGGCTAGTGCTGCGGGTCGAACTCACCTTTTACATGCCTCAAGCCAACATAAGTTAGCTAGTTATATTCCATTAAAACAGTATTATCACTTAGTGCCAGAAATATTACAGGGACTAGATAATTACGATTTGGTTTGTTTAGATGATATTGATGCAATAGCAGGTCATAAATATTGGGAAGAGGCTATTTTTGATTTATTCAATCGGTTGACTGAAAAAAATGTGAGCAAATTATTAATAACTGCAAATGCACCACCTAAACAAATTTCTTTTATATTACCTGATTTAGTTTCTAGATTATCTTGGGGACAAGTTTATCAATTAAAAGAGCTTAGCGATGATGATAAGCTTAAAGCTTTACAATTAAGAGCACAACTAAGTGGGTTTGAATTATCAACAGAAGTTGGGTTATTTTTATTAAAGCGCGTTAATCGTGATATGCGTACACTGTTTTCTTTGTTGGAAAAGTTTGAAGTAGCTACGCTTGCGCAACAACGTAAGTTAACTATCCCCTTTATTAAACATATTTTGGATTTGTAATATGATTAAAAAACCTGAAGCTATCGTTTTTTTTGATTTAGATGGAACATTATTTAATAGTCAAATTGATGTATCCCTCAGTTCTCTTGAAGCCATAAAAAAATTAAGACAAAATAATATAGCACCAATAATTGCAAGTGGTAGAACACCTTGTGAAGTTACTGGTTTAATAGAAAAAACTAAGATTGATTCTATTATTGGTATGAATGGGCAAGTAGTTATTTACGAAAAGGAATTGGTTTATACTAATAGTATTGATAAAAATGTTATCGCAAGAATTTATGAATTTTCTAAACATGAAATGAATATACCGCTTTCATTTTATAATTATCAAAAGATGCGAGTTTCAGAAGATAGCCTGCCAACTAAGACCTTTTATAATTATTTAAAACAAGAAGTCCCGCTTATTGATCATGAAATCTATTTAAGAGAGCCAATCCAAATGCTGTTATTGTTATGTGAACAAGGTGAGTCAAATTATCGGGATAGGTTTCCTGAATTAACATTTATTCGTAATACGCCTTATTGCGTTGATGTCTTTAATCATGGTGGTTCTAAAGGTAATGGTATTACTAAACTATTACAAAATAAGGGGTTTACTGATGTACCAACTTATGCTTTTGGTGATGGAATGAATGATTTTGAAATGTTTTTAACGGTTGATCATCCTATTGCTATGGGGAATGCTGTTGATGAATTAAAAGATAAAGCTGAATTTGTGACAGATACCAATGATAATGATGGCATTGCTAATGCATTGAAAAAATTTGGATTGATTTAATTTTCTATTTAAAAAAAATCATCTAATATTAACAATTAGATGATTTTTATAGTTAGATTTTATTTATTGTTAGTGATGCTTAAAACCAACATTATTATTGCCAAAGCAGTTGTCATAGTCATATCCCGTTAGTTCTTTGACTAAGTTTCTTATTTCTGGTGTTGCATCTTGTTTTTTACCACCATTTTTCAGTCTTTCTAGTTCTTGAATAATTTGTGCGTGAGTAGATTTATCTAATTTCATGCGGTATGTAAATATAATACCTAAAATGGCCATTCCACATACCCCAACAATCATTACTAAGTTGATGGCATCTACGGCACTTTGTGGTTGTACACTGTTGACCCCTGAGACAAATCCAGAAAACTTCAATACGAGTCCTAGAATAAAAACAATTGTTGCTCGCATTAGTTTACCAGCCATGGTCATTGCACCTGCGTAGATACCTTCACGGCGCCTTCCAGTTAATACTTCATCAATATCTGCTAGAAATGTATAAACACTCCAAGGAATGTAATAAACCCCACCAGTACCTAATCCAAACCAAATTGTGATACCAACAACAATCCAAGTTATATTTGGCATATTAAAGTAGTAGATACCAATATAACCAATTACAGAAGATATAACGATTAATATAGCAATTACAAAAGGACGTTTGAATCCGCGTTTTACACACCATGCCATAAAAAATGCAGTCGAAATTAACTGGCATATACTACTTAAACTATTCATTTCTGATACAAATGTTTTTGGTTGACCTAAATTGAAAACCACAAAATAGGTAAATGTTGCAGCGAACAACCATTCAGCACCAAAACCGAATAAGTACATGCCTAAATGGTTTCTGAATGTTTTTAAGCGGAATGTTGAAAATACGTCAGAAAATAATTTAATTATACTTTCCCAAAGACCAGATGTTGTTTCGTCTTCTATTTCATCAACAGATTTTTCCCAACTATTGGTATATAGTAAAATAAGTGCTATAGCCATAATAGTGGCATAGGTAATACCGGTAAGTAAGAATGGTAATGGTGAGTCTTTACCATTGAATAGATAGAAAAATATACCCGGTATTGCTGCCGCTAAGAAGTTTGCAACTTTACCAAACATCGCTTTTGAACCTGCTAAATAGGTTCTTTGATCAAAGTTTTTGGTCATTTCTACTGGTAATGTGTTGTATGGAATCATTATCATTGTATAAATGAACTCAAATAGAATATAGGTTGTTAAGTAGTACCAAAAGTTCATTCCATCAACCCATAGTAACGGGTAAATAATCATACAAGGGATTGCTAATAAGATGAAAAACCGACGACGTCCAAAACGACGTCCTAGTTTGGTATGATTAAAATTATCGGTAATAAACCCCATCAATGGATTTAAGATAACATCTAAATAGGTTGCTATTGAAAATATTAATGTTGCTTGAAAAGCCGAGAGGTCACAAAAAGTTGTATAAAAGTAAAGTAGCCAAGCAGCACTAATAGCCAGCGCACCACTTCCTATTAAGTTACCACTACCATACGAAAATCGAGTTAGTGTGGTTATTTTTTTTTGATTGTCAGCCATAAATTACTTTCCTTTAATAATGAAATGACGTTTTAAAAATATTGCTTAAAGGATACTAAATTTATTAAAATTTACTTTAATTTTTTTTTAGAAATGTGATATTGGTAACAAATTATTTATTTTTTAGGGATTAATTTATTCTTTTATTTTAAATAAATTTATATATATCATTGAGTTACAAAAAAACACTGATTGTTTTTCTAAACTGTGATCTTATTAACAGAAAAATTTATTAAAAACATAAAAAATATAAAACAATATTTCAAAAATAAAAAAACTAAAAATAAGGTAATGGTAATGGGGAAAATAAAATTAAAAAAAATTTCTTTAATGATATTTATTTCAACATTTTCGGTATATGCATTTGCTGGCCCAGGTCAAACTACTTTTCAATATGAACATAACTGGAAGTCAATGGATAGGATTCATGCTGATACTTTAAAGTTAATCCATAAAACGGATGATAATTGGCAATATGAATTTAAATTTGGTGTGAATGAAGGTGGTGGAAATAAACGTGATGTTTTATATGATGATATGTATGGTGGTTCAGGTGGAGTTGTGATCCAAAAAACATTTGGTCTTCCTAATGGTTGGGGGGCATTAATTCCTGCATTAGAGTTAGGGTTTGGTAAAGATTTAACCCTTTATCAACCTGGTTTGAAGTATAGCTATAAATTCAATAGTGATTGGTCAAGTAGTTTGCGTTACCGCTATGAATGGAAAAAAATATCTCAAGCAGAGCGGTATAAAATTGCAAAAATTTCCGGTAATGAAGTTAAATATATTTCAAGTAGTAATACAGGAAGGCATCGTTTAGATTGGGCATTAGCTTATTCAGGAATAAAGGCATTTAATCTTGCCTATACCTTTAATTACTATATTGGTGACTTTACCAATCAATCATATAAGGCATTGAAAAATGAATTAGTCAAAAATAAATATAAGGCTTATAACAATAAAAAAACAGATTATGAACAAGAATTTAAAGTAACTTATAACTACTCAAAA
The DNA here is from genome assembly GCF_009795755.1 of Gilliamella sp. Pra-s60. Taxonomy (NCBI): domain Bacteria; kingdom Pseudomonadati; phylum Pseudomonadota; class Gammaproteobacteria; order Orbales; family Orbaceae; genus Gilliamella; species Gilliamella sp. Pra-s60. The sequence continues at coordinate 20,090 of NZ_WTFA01000015.1, forward strand.
TTGCTTCGCCCATATTTTTCTATTTCTGATGTTTCCAAAAACAAAACAACTGATACTCGACAAGCAAAATTTAAAGTCGGTTTTAATTACGCTTTTGGAAAATCAAATAATACAGAGTCTAATTTTACTTATAAAACTTATTTTAAATATGTTCATAATTATGGTTTAAGCTCTCGTTATCATAGTGATAATTTTGGTTTGCATCTTGACTTTGATAAGCAAGGTTATCTTGGTATTGGGGTAACAACTTATAATCAATTGAAGGATAGAGTCTTTTTTGATGATTTAGTTTCAAACTATTATCAAATATATGGTGGTTATAATTTCTATCTTGCTGATAATTGGATTTTAACACCAAATATGGAAGTAAGATTTTATTCCGGTGGTGGATATAAAGCTAAAAGCAAAGAAAATATTCCTCATTATCAATTAGGTGATGTTAGTGATTCACAACGACCAGGTATGCGATACGCACCAGCATTGAAATTAACTTGGTTATCAAACAACGATCTTTCATTTTATGGCCAATATCGATTTGAGTATCGTAAAGTTTCCCGTAATAAACGAGAAGATAGTGTTCAAGGTTATGTTGATAATCGTTCACGTAATCGTTTTGATATTGGAGCTCATTATGTTTTATCTCCTGATTGGAATATAGGATATCGCTTTTCATATCTAAAGGGTAATTATGTATTACAAAATGATAAAAAATATGATTATCAACAAGAAGTAGATATTAATTGGCAAGCCACAAAAGATTGGCAAATTAATTTTGCTGCGGAAGATATTGCTAAAAAAGTACATTCTAGTGCCAGAGAAACAAAGTTAGCTCTTGGATTAAGTTACTTATTTTAGTGATATAAACAATAATAAAATATGTATTTGTGGTGTAGCTATGATAAAAAAATCAATTTTAAGCCTTTTAATTTTTGCTTTTTCAGGAAACCAAGCTATTGCTAGTACGTTATTACAAGGCTATGTTTATGTTAATAAACCTGTTGCTAATGCATCAGTGATAATTCGTGATGTAAATAATAAAACCTTAACTACTACGACTGATGAACAAGGATTTTATCAGCAAGATATTTCACAATTATCTGCACCATTAGTTTTGTTTTCTGATAATAATTTACTTCATAGAGGTGGGCAAAAAGGAAGATGTGCTGGTAATTGTATTACATCATTAGTTAATGTATTACAAAAAGATAAGGTTAATACAGCTAATATTAACCCATTTACAGATTATTTTGTAAGTGAAGTTGCTAACCAAATGTCTTTTATTGGTCCAGAACAGTTGATTGAGAGTGGTGTTTTTTCAACTATAAGCGATGATATTTTAATCAAAGCAAGGCAGAAATTTTATATAAGGTTTAATCATGCATTGCAACAAGTTGGGATTACTGATCAATTATTTGATCCTGTGAGTGGAAGTGATCCTAATATAAATCGTTTATTTGATTTAATTATTTTTAATCGAGGGTATGATTCTTCTAGTGGGCAAGTTGGGGCTACAGTGCTATTGGATATGCGTTTTAAGCCTATTAGTGAGCAATCTATTTTTGATTATGGACTCGTTGTTGAGCAAAAAAATGAAAATATTAATGCTCAAAAAAGGATATTTATTCTTAGTGATTCAACAGCTTCTCATTATGATGCTAAAGTCTATCCGAGAATGGGGTGGGGGCAGGTTTTTGATCAGTTTATTGATAAAAGTGCCAATATTGTGGTGATAAATGGTGCTCAATCGGGACGTTCTAGTCGTAGTTTTTATGATGAAGGATGGTTTGATTTAATGGCTCCGTTAATGAAAAAAGGTGATTATATGATCATCGCTTTTGGTCATAATGATGAAAAATGTGATTCAAGTAATACCAAGCGAGGACAGGCCGATGTAAGCCATTTATGTACATATCCTAATGATGCAAATAATCGTAAGCAGTTTCCTGCTGATAATGAAAATATGTCTTTTCAAACTTCACTTGAGCGCTATATTAATTTTGCTAAACAGAAGCAAATGACGCCAATTTTAATGACTCCTGTTACACGATTCCGCGATGCTAATAATAAAATTGCTTTTCAAAATCAAAGTATAGATCCAGTTAGCCATACTCATTATACGAGTAATAAATTAGGTTTTGCTTACTGGGGGGATTATTCTCAAACAATAAAATATACGGCTAAAGTTAATAAAGTTGCTTTAATAGATGTAGAGTCATTAAGTATTGAATTTGCTAATCAACATAAAAATGATTGGCAATCTTACTGGCTGGTTGTTGATCCTAATGATCCAAAATTTCCGTACTACAAAACACAGTCTTCAGGAGTAATTGATCATCCTGATACGACTCATTTTCAAGAAAAAGGTGCATTAGCAATAGCTAAAATTATAGCTAATGCTATTAACCATTATTTTACCTTAAAAAAAGGCGTCGTTATTGATCAAAGTCAGGTCAATCAATAAAAAGTAAGGTATTTATTAAATGAAAAAATTAATGGTAGTCATTTTTATTTCTTTTGCTATAAATTTATATGCTTCAACAAGCCATGCTTTATTGCCTGCACAAATAAAAGTTAAACAAGCTCTTGATGTTGCTCCAATAGGAGGGTTTGGTAGCTATGATTTAAAGAAAAATAGCGGAACGATCGGTGGATCTCAAGCTAATAAAAATATGATCTTTTTGGTAAGCAATAAAAAAGATCTTTTGGATGCGATCATGATAAATAAAGATCAGCCGCGTATTATTCAAGTCGTTGGGAAAATTGATCTTAGTGATAATAAGCCATATAAAAACTTTGAAGATCAAAAGTCACGATCCTTAATAAATATTCCTAGTAATACAACATTAATTGGTATTGGTGATAATGCTGGCTTTATCAATGGTTCGATAGTGCTGTCTAAGGTAAATAATGTCATTATTCGTAATTTGAAAATTGAAGCGCCGGTTGATATTGAACCAAAATTTGAAACGGGTGATGGATGGAATGCTGAATGGGATGGTATTAACATTATTACTTCAACTTATGTTTGGATTGATCATGTGACTTTTACTGATGGTCAATTCACCGATGATAAGTACCTAGAAAAAGACGGATGGAAATATGTTCAGCATGATGGTTTATTAGATATTAAGCGAGGTAGTGATTTTATTACTATTTCTTATTGCTTATTTGAAAACCATGATAAAACCATGCTGATTGGCCATAGTGATAAGAATGAAGCTCAAGATGGAAATAAATTAAATATCACTCTGCATCATAATGTTTTTTCTAATATTCGCCAACGGGCACCAAGAGTAAGATTTGGCAAAATCCATCTTTATAACAATTTGTTTAAAGGCTCTGTTTATCAGTCAAAAACAGCTTATCCTTATCTTTATTCAATAGGTTTAGGCGTTAAAAGTAGTGTTATTTCTGAAAGTAATCAGTTTATGATTGATGGTCTGAAAGACAGCTGCAAAATTGCTAAGTCGTTCAAAGGCGATAACCTCCGTGATAGTCATTCTTTATTTAATCAACTAACTCTTAATTTGTCATCCTGTGGTTTTGATAACAACGTTACTTGGTCTGTTCCTTATCAATATCATTTAGATGATATTAGTTATTTTACTAATAATTACAATAAGTTAGTTGGTAATGGAAAACTTTGATAATTCAAAATAAACAAAAATTAGGATATATAATGAAAAAAATATTAACTTCGGCGCTTTGTATATCAGCGCTTTATGTTGGTACTGCTGGTGCACAAGAATGGAAAGTGGTAGCTTTTGGTCAATCAACTGATTTAAATTTTGCTTCACTTATTAAACCTGAAAAAGTAGGAATAAATAATGCTTGGATAGCAGGTCAAAAATCATATTTAATTCCTAACCAGACTTATGAATTACCTGCTGATTTTTATCTTGAAAGCAGAGGCGGTAAAATTGCCAACTCTCATGATGGGATGGTTGTTTTTTATACTAAACTTCCAGTTGATCAGACCTTTACATTAGAAAGTGATGTGACATTAGAACAAATTGGCCCTGAAGTTGATGGTAAAACTCCCGCAGCGCAAGAAGCGGTTGGCTTATTTGCTCGAGATACTATTGGCGTTGCCAGAAAAGAGCCTCAGCCAGCTGGCTATGAGGAGTTTCCTAATGCTTCGAATGTAATTATGAATGCATTAATTACGCAGAATAAAAGAAATGATGATTTAGTAAAAGTAACAGCATTAGTACGTGATGGTGTGATAAAAGCTTGGGGTAATGAAGGTATATCAATTAATAAAAATGATTATGTTCAAAACGTGAATTATGTTGAGGTTAAAAATATGCATTTAACCCTAACAAGAACTTCAGATAAATTCATGTTAGAGATGAAGGACAATACAACAGGTACAGTAAAAAAATGGCAAATGAATGATTATTCTGGTTTTATGAATCAACAAGATAATGAGAATATTTATGTCGGTTTTTTTGCTTCTAGAAATGCTAAAGTTGAATTTAAAAATTCTGCTTTAACGCTTGGCAATGAACATGTTAATTATGATAAATTGCCAGTGAAACCACCTGTAATTGCGGATATTAAACCCACTTTAATATTATCTTCACCGCAAGAGGTATACAATAAAGACTATACGTTACAATTTTTTCCAAATACTTCTGGTACTGTTTTTGTAAAAGAGCTTAATAAAACACTTAATGCCAAAGTTGGTGAATTATTACAATTTACAACTGAGTTAAAACAAGGAAGTAATACTTTTAGCGTTGAATTTAAAGATCAAACTAAAAAAAATAACCAAAACTTTACTATAAATTTGGGTAAATCAACTATTGAAAACTTATCTAATATTATTGTTTCACCGACAGGTAAAAATAACAATAAGGGAACAAAACAATCACCTGTTGATTTACAAACAGCAATTAATAGTATTGAACCCAATGGGGTGATTTATTTAATGGATGGTTATTATGATGGTGTAACTATTCCTGCAACATTAAGTGGTTTACCTGGAAAATTTAAAACTATTGAGGCGATGAATAAACATAAAGCTGTTTTTATTAATAAAACATTTGATTTGGACAGTTCTTATTGGTCGATAAAACAAGTTATTTTTGACGGTAATATTGATGGTAAAGACAATAAACCTGCTTATTTAAGAATTTCTGGTAATCATAATATAATCGATCAAGTTGTCACTCGTAATAATAGTGATACAGGATTAGCTATTTCAGCTAAAAGTAAAAATCGACTATTTTGGCCTTCTTATAATTTAGTTATGAATTCAGATTCTTATAATAATATGGATAAATCAGGTAAAAATGCTGATGGTTTTGCCGCAAAATTGGGTGTTGGAAAAGGCAATGTTTTTAGAGGATGTATTGCTCATAATAATACAGATGATGGATTTGATTTGTATAATAAAATTGAAGATGGTCCTAATGAACCTGTTTTGATTGATAGTTCTGTTACTTATTCTAATGGTTTTCCTTTTTCTAAACCAAATATTGCTAAAGGTAGTATTGGTAATGGTTTTAAATTAGGTGCAGAAGGGCAACCAGTTAACCATAAAATTATTAATTCTATAGCGTTAAATAACAATATGGATGGTTTTTCTGATAATTTTAATACTGGTTCTTATAGTATTAATAATAATATAGCTATTAATAGTGCAAGATATAATTATATTTTACGTGCTAATCCATATACTTTTTTAAAGCCGGTTGTTACTTTTGAACATAACTATTCTATTCGTGATAGCTGGCAATCAGTAATTGAAGATTCTTTGGGACCACAAGTCAATGTAAAAGATTTTCAATCTGTGACCCGTAATCAATTGTGGAAAGATGATGTTGAATTTACAATTACACGAGATCAATACGGAAATATAGTTTTACCAAAAGCATTAAAAGAATTAATTGATAAACACTTTGTTAAATATAATTAGTGTTAAAGCTTAGCGCTAAGCCTATTATTAGGTTTAGTGCTTTTCATTGAGATAATTATTCAACAGTGGTTTCGCTAAAATTTTTTTATTTAGTAATATTATTAAGTTATAGTTAATTTTTGTGAATTTACTCACATTTAGTGTTTTATAACTACCTAACTGTGGGGATAAATAAGTTTAATAGTTTTTTATATAGTTAATGTGATTATGGTAAGTTTATTATTTGCCATTTCTTGCAATCGAAATTACTTTTTGAAATGGCAAAATAACGCTAATTAATCTAATAAGCTTTTGATGTAGGCTGTAATTTGAGGATCTTGGCTGTTTTCAAATAGACATTTTTGGAAACGCTCACCTTTGATTGCATCTTTAAGTAATGATTGATCAATGGATTTTAATGATTCAATTAAGCTTTTACCTGCAGCATTTTTCATTTCGTTTAAAATGATAGCATTCGCATTTTGTGATTCACGACGCTCAGGTGGATAACCTAAACCTTTTTCACCTTCAAATGCTTTTTCAAAAATATAACGTGCATTAAGCTCAGCTCCCCAGCCGAAACCTTTGGCAAAGGCCAGTGATAATGCATTACCATTATTAACTTGAGCAAATAAATAAGCATCAGTTGGTTCAATACAGTAACCACAGTTAACACCAGGAAAAGCATTTAACGCCATAAGAGCTCCTTGTCCTGTACCACAGCCGGTAATAACAAAGTCAACCGCTTTACTATTTAATAAGATAGCGCTAATAATGCCTAAATGAACGTAAGTTAATTTGTTGTCGTTGTCACCATCCATTCCTACATTGAAAACAGTATGTCCATGTTTTTCAGTTACATTTTTTAATTCATTTAGAATAATTGGATTTTTAGCCGCTTGGCTAAATTCATTCATTAGTGCTATTTTCATGATTTACCTCTATTTTTTAAGTAATAACAAATTATAAAAAAACAGTTTTTGTTATTGTTATTAATATATTTTGTTTTTATTATAAGCTATAAAAAAAATATATCAATTTTTTAACTAAAATAAAATGATGTTTTAATAAATTTATTGCAATGTGATAAAAGTCACAAAACCATCTCTTTTTTTATATTACTATAGCCAAAAATAATAATTTAACGTCTTTTATTCTTTTAATTTTTTTTAAATTTAGGGAGTTTATATGGCTAAAGGGAATATTGTAAAATTATCATTTTCTTCTTTTATTGATGATGATTCAAAAAATGAAATTATTCGTTTAACACCTGAAGGAGTTTTATGTCATCGTAATTATTTTTACCAAAAATGTTTTACAAATGATGGAAAAAAAATTCTTTTCGCCGGAGAATTTGACACTAATCGTAACTATTATTTACTTGATATTGAAAACCAGACAGCAAAACAACTAACGGAAGGATCTGGTGATAATACTTTTGGTGGTTTTTTATCTCCTGACGATAAATTTCTATATTACGTTAAAAATGAACGGAATTTACAACAAGTAAACCTCGAAACTTTAGAAGAAAAAAATGTTTATACTGTACCTGAACAATGGGTTGGTTATGGTACTTGGGTGGCCAATAGTGATTGTACTGAGATTGTTGGTATTGAAATTGATAAAAAAGACTGGACGCCGTTAACTGATTGGAACATTTTTAAAGCATTTTATAGTAAAAATCCACATTGTCGTTTGATCAAAATTGATATAGTAACTGGTGTCTCTACAACCGTTATTGACCAAAATGTTTGGTTAGGACATCCTATTTTTAGGCCTTTTGATGATAATACCGTTGCCTTCTGTCATGAAGGACCTCATGACTTAGTGGATGCAAGAATATGGTTAGTGGATCGTGATGGTAAAAATGAACGTAAAGTTCATGATAATTTGGCTGGTGAAAGTTGTACTCACGAGTTTTGGGTTCCGAATGGATCTGGGCTTGCTTATGTTTCATATATAAAACATAAGCAAGAGCGTTATATTCGTCTTTATAATCCTGTTACTAATGAAGATAAAGAAATTATGGAAATGCCTGCTTGCTCACATTTAATGAGTAACTTTGATGGTTCTCTTTATATTGGTGACGGAACAGGAAGTCCTGTGGATGTAGTTGATACCAGTAGTTATAAAATTGAAAATGACCCTTGGTTATATATTTTGGCGCCTAAAACTAAAACGGCTCATAAATTAGTCAAACATAATAGCTCTTGGCGAGTATTAGATGGCGATCGCCAAGTGACTCATCCTCATCCATCGTTTTCGCCTGATAATCAATATGTTTTATACTCGTGTGATGCGCAAGATGAGCCTGCTCTTTATTTAACAAAAGTACCTGCTAATATTTTAAAAGAAATGTGATAGCCCCTGTTTTGTTCGTCATAAATATAATGGAGAAATAACTATGTCGATTTTAAATAAATTTTCACTTGAAAATAAAGTTGCACTTGTTACTGGTGCTTCTTACGGTATTGGTTTTGAAATTGCCAAATCCCTTGCTTCAGCTGGGGCAAAAATCGTATTTAATGATGTTGTACCTGAAAATTTACAGAAAGGGCTTGATTCATATAAAGCTGAAGGTATTAACGCACACGGATATTTATTTGATATTACTGATGAAAAATCCGTTGAAAAAGCTATTGCACAAATTGAACAACAACATGGTGTGATTGATATTTTGGTGAATAATGCTGGGATTATTCAACGTAAATCAATGTTGGAAACCAGTGCCGCTGATTATAGAAAAATTATTGATATTGATTTAACAGGTCAGTTTATTATGGCAAAAGCAGTATTGCCGTCTATGATCAAAAAAGGTAGCGGAAAAATTATTAATATTTGTTCTATGATGAGTGAGTTAGGGCGAGAAACAGTAGTAGGATATGCGTCAGCCAAAGGCGGTTTAAAAATGTTAACCAAAAACATTTGTTCTGAATTTGGAAGCGCTAATATTCAATGTAATGGTATTGGTCCTGGTTATATTGCTACACCACAAACGGCGCCATTACGTGAAAAACAAGCTGATGGATCTCGTCACCCATTTGATCAGTTCATTATTGCTAAAACACCTGCCGGCCGTTGGGGTACTCCAGATGATTTAGCTGGAGCGGCTGTTTTTTTAGCATCTGATGCATCAAATTTTGTTAATGGTCACATTTTGTATGTTGATGGCGGTATTTTAGCATATATCGGTAAACAGCCTTAATTGAATACTAACCAAAATTGACTGATATAAGAGATAAAAAGTTTTTGCTTTATTATCTCTTTAATGTTTTAAATATTTAGGAGATCTGTATGTTTTGTTTTAATTCAGATTGTGAATTAATTGATTTAGGTAGTGGTGTTAAACGTAAGATATTAGCTCATGATGGGAATTTGATGGCAGTTGAAGTTCATTTTGAAGCTGGTGCAATTGGTATTATGCATCATCACCCACATGAACAATTAACGTATGTTTTATCAGGTGAATTTGAATTTACTATTGGTAATGAAACTAAAATTGTTCGTGCTGGTGATACTTTATATAAGAAACCAAATATTGAACATGGTTGTGTTTGTAAACAGGCTGGCGTATTAATTGATATGTTTACTCCGCAAAGATTGGATTTTTTATAAAATAGCTAGTAACTAGTCATGATTATATATGATATAATTTCGAGAATTTTAGTTCGTTCTAATTTATCATTTTATAATTAAATAATGACTAATTATTGTAAGGAGATGTGCTTATCATGAACGATAGTTCACCAGAATCCGTTGCTTCAGTTTTGAAAGTTTTTGGGATTTTAGAGGCTTTATCTGAGTCAAAAGACATTGCAATATCAGAATTATCGCAAAAAGTAATGATGCCCAAAAGCACAGCTTATCGTTTTTTACAAACTATGAAATCGTTAGGTTACGTTAATCAAGAAGAAGATTCAGACAAGTATTCATTGAATTTGAAACTTCTTGATTTAGGTAACCGAGTACTTTATCACCAAAATTTTTTGGCTATTGCTGATTTGGAAATGAGAAAATTACGGGATAAAACTAAAGAAACTATCCATTTAGCTGTTCGTGAAGGTGATCAAATAATCTATGTTAATAAAGTTGCTTCCGAACAATATAGTCTTTGTTTAACTTCTAAAATTGGTAATCAAGCTGCAATTCACGCTAGCGGGCTCGGTAAAGTTTTATTAGCTTGGTTAGACGATGAAAGCAAAAAGAACTTGGTTAATAATATTGATTTTGTAAGGTATACACCAAAAACGATTACTAGCAAAGAGGCTTTTTTATTAGAACTTGATGAAGTTAAACGTTGTGGATATGGTAAAGATGATGAAGAATCTGAGCTTGGATTACGATGTTTTGCAGTGCCGATTTATAATCGCTTAGGTAATATCATTGCAGCATTGAGTTTATCAACATCTATTTTTAGATGTAATACGGCGGAAGAAGAAGCGAAACAGGTTAGTGAAATTAGCCAATCTGCGGCAAAAATATCAGAATTGATTGGTTTCAATAAGCAATCAAAATCTTTGGATTAATTGCAGTAATTATTGATATATCACCCCCAAATATACTGCTTGGCTAGCTCCGGTAACTTTAGGAATATTCGAAGGAATATGATTTATTCGGCAATAAGCAAGCCAAGCAAAAGCGATTGCTTCCATATCATTACTATTTATTCCTATTTCATCTGTTGCCATAACCTGCCAGTTTGGTAGTAATTCTGTTAATCTTTGCATAATAATCGGGTTTTTTGCTCCCCCACCACAAACTAGTAACTGACAAGGTAATTGTTTTTCAATAGTTAATTTATTAATTTCACGCTCAATAGATGAAGCCGTAAATTCAATTAATGTTGCTTGTATATCTTGAGGCGGTAATTGGCTATGAGTAAGTTTTTTATGTAACCAAGGTAAATTAAATAACTCACGTCCTGTACTTTTAGGTGCTGGTATTTTGAAATAATCTTCATTAAATAATTTATTCAATAAGTCTTGGCTAACTTTTCCTTTTTTTGCCCACAGTCCATCTTTATCATAACTTTTACCTAGATTTTGATTTATCCAGCAATCAAGTAGTACGTTCCCCGGTCCTGTATCGTAACCAATAGTAGGATGGTTAGGAATTAATACTGAAATGTTACTAATTCCTCCTATATTTAATACTACACGATTAATTTGTGGATCTTGTAGTACCGCTTTATGAAAAGCGGGTACCAGCGGTGCTCCTTGCCCTCCATATGCCATATCTTTTCGACGAAAATCGGCAATGGTGGTGATTCCTGTTTTTGCAGCGATAATATTGGCATCGCCAATTTGTAAGGTAAATGGATTTTCACCGTTTGGTGCATGGTAAATAGTTTGCCCGTGGCAACCAATTGCTTTTACTTGTTGTTTATCTATTTTATTGTCTTTTAAAAATTGATTGATACTATCGGCAAATAACCTACCAAGCTGATGGTCTAATTCACCCAGATTTTGTAATGTGGTTTGCTTTGTTTCACATAATGTTAATAATTGCTGCTTTAAGTCGGTGGGCATTGGGTAACAACTACTAGCTATTGATGTGATATTCTTTCCAATAATATTAACTATAGCAATATCAATTCCATCCATGCTGGTTCCTGACATCACACCAATATATAAATTTTGCATAATTTTATCCTTGTCGAATGATTCGCCCTGTTTTGATGTCTTTAATTTCGGATGGTTGCGCTCGATGGCCTGTTTCGCCTTCTAAAATCGGAAAATTCTGGCCAAACTGTTTGGCTACTTCGATGGCTGTTTTACAAGGTTCACGGTTAGAAAGATTAGCACTGGTTGAAACTATCGGTTTGCCATAAAGATCGCATAGTTTACAAACTAAGGGATGACTGGTGACCCGCACTGCAATTGAGTCAAATTTACCCGTCAAAAAGTAGGGGGTTTTTTTATTTTTAGGAAAAATCCAAGTAATAGGTCCTGGCCAGTTAGTAAGTGCTAACTGTTTTTGTTCATTAGTGATAGCTAATTCATCTATATAGGGAATCAGTTGTTGGTAATGACTAGCAATTAAAATCAAGCCTTTATCCACTGAACGGTGTTTTAGTTGTAATAGCTTTAATACGGCTAATTCACAATCAGGATCACAACCTAAACCAAAAACGGCTTCAGTAGGGTAAGCAATTACTTCGCCATTTTTTAAACAATTATTGATTTCTGGTAAAGTTAATAAATTAGCCATTAAATTTGAATATGAGCTGAGTATAAATGTGATTTATATTAACCCTAGGTCGTAGGTTTTGTAAATTGGTATTATTTAGCTTTTAAATCGTTATAATAATAAGTTTTAAGCGCTATTGTTACTCCCAGTTTATTTGGGGATAATTGTTAGCTGTAAGTTCAACAACTTGTTGTATATTAATAACTTTAAGTCTTGAATCAATCATTTTTTTTAGTCCTCGAGCTTCTATATCGCTGTTTATAATATAGCAATGCTCGGTTTTGTTCATAATATCATTCAATAATGAGTTGTTTTTTAGAGCTAGAAAAACACCATTTTGCCAGAATAATACGGCGTCTTGAGCTGATATTAATTGTGGATTTATGGTTGATTGATTTGTTGTTGATATAGTATGTAGCATTATTTTTACTTCTTATACTAAAACGTAGTATTTCCTGATAAGTTTTTTACAAAGCCAAGCTTATCTTGGTTAGTACATCTTTGATGGTTATTAGTATATAATGAGAACTATTTATTGAGCAAAGAATTCATCATGAAACCAATTATTTTAAGCGATGAGCAACAAACTATTTTGTTTGGTAGTAAACTTGCCAAACTGTGTTTAAACTATTTATCTGAGCATGATGATACAATTGTTATCTATTTAATTGGTGATCTTGGTGCCGGTAAAACGACGTTTAGTCGTGGTTTTTTACAGCAATTAGGACATGTTGGTAATGTAAAAAGCCCAACTTATACGTTAGTAGAACAGTATCAATTTGATAATTTTTCAGTTTATCATTTTGATTTGTACCGGCTTTGTGACCCAGAAGAGCTAGAGTTTATGGGAATTCGTGAATATTTTTCTTCACGAGCAATTTGTTTAATTGAGTGGCCGCAGCAAGCTAACGGTATTTTGCCAAGTGCAGATCTTGAAATTGATTTAGCTTATTTAGAGCTTGAACGAACCGTTTTAGTACAGGCAACAAGCAAGAAAGGTCAAACGATTATTAATTTATTACAATAGAAATAAACAATGAAAAAACTACTCACTTTTTTTATGTTATTACTGCTTTGTAGTTCTGCTTATGCAGCTAAAGTTGTAATTGCTGTTGATGCGGGGCATGGTGGTAAAGATTCTGGCGCAATAGGAAAAAATAATTTGTATGAAAAGACTGTTACTTTTTCAATTGCAAAAAAATTAACTAATTTGTTGAATAAAGATTCTAATTTTAAGGGGGTGCTAACCCGTACCAGTGATAATTTTATTTCGGTTTCTCAACGTTCAGAAATTGCTCGTAAAAATAAAGCTAATTTATTAGTTTCTGTTCATGCCGATGCCGCACCAAATAGGAGTGCAACAGGTGCCTCAGTCTGGGTTTTGTCGACTAAACGTGCTGATACAGAGCTTGGTCGTTGGCTTGAACAAGACGAAAAGCAGTCACAATTATTAGGTGGAGCAGGTGATGCGCTTAGTGATGATCACGATCCCCATTTGAGTCAAGCGGTATTAGATTTACAGTTTTCTTATTCTCAACAAGTGGGTTACGAGCTAGCAAAGCAAGTATTAAAAGAGATGAAGGGAACAATAAAATTACATAAATCAGTTCCTGAACATGCAAGTTTAGGCGTATTACGTTCGCCAGATATCCCATCTATTTTAGTTGAGGTTGGTTTTATTTCTAATCAAAATGAAGAAACTTTACTTGGTAGTAATGCTCATCAAGATAAAATAGCTAAAGCTATTTATCAAGGTATAAAAAATTATGTTAAACAAAATCCAAAATTTGGAGAGCAGCATTAATGGCAATTCATATTCTTTCACCCCAATTAGCTAATCAAATCGCAGCTGGTGAGGTGGTAGAACGTCCAGCTTCTGTTATTAAAGAGTTAGTTGAAAATAGCCTTGATGCGGGTAGTACTCAAATTGATATAGAGCTTGAGCAAGGTGGTTGTAAGTTAATTCGTATTCGTGACAATGGCTGCGGTATTGCGAAAGATGAATTGGCTTTAGCGCTTGCGCGTCATGCAACCAGTAAAATTAGTTCATTAGATGATTTAGATGCGATTATTAGTCTTGGTTTCCGTGGTGAGGCTTTAGCGAGTATTAGCTCGGTTGCTAGATTGACATTAACATCACGCACTTTAGAACAATCTGAGGCATGGCAAGTTTATGCTGAAGGTCGAGATATGAAGCCTATTATTAAACCAGCGGCTCACCCAGTGGGATCTACTGTGGAAGTGCTTGATCTGTTTTATAATACGCCTGCAAGGCGTCGTTTTTTAAAAACAGAAAAAACCGAATTTATGCATATCGAGGAATTTGTTCGGCGTATTGCGCTATCTCGTCCTGATGTAACTTTTAATTTGCAACATAATGGTAAATTAATAAAACAGTATCGTTTATCTTCTCTAGAAAAAAGGGTTGAATTAGTTTGTGGACGATCTTTTATGCAAAAAGCGATAAAACTTGACTGGCAGCATGATGATTTGCTTATTCAAGGTTGGGTTACTAGTAGTGAAGTAAGTAATTTACAATATTTTTATGTAAATGGTCGAGTTATCAAAGATAAATTACTGAATCATGCGTTACGTCAAGCTTATGTTAGTCGAACTAATGAGCAACAGAGCTATGTGATTTTTTTAAAAATTGATCCTAAGCAAGTCGATGTTAATGTTCATCCAACTAAACATGAAGTCCGTTTTCATGAAGCTAGGCTAGTTCATGATTTTGTTTATCAAGCGATTGTTATGGCGCTTGATTCTAATCTACCAGTAACAGAAGAAAAACCAACAATAACGCCCAATCGTCAAGCTGCGGGTGAAAATATTTTTAACCAACAAACGATTCATAAACCCTATCAGGTAATTAATGAGCCAAAGAAAAAAACAAGTAATTATATTAAAGAAAATGCGTTGTATGGTCAGTTAGTCCATGTTGAACCTTTTCAAGGAGTCACACAAATTGAGTTCAAAAAGCCAATTTCAGTAGTAGAAGAAGATAAAATCACTGAACCACAAAAAGCGGTGATTGAAGCATTATTTCCTAAACGAAATACATCATTACAATCATTGAAGAATCAAATTGATAGTTCAAAATTAGTTCAATTTGGTCGGGTGCTAACGGTTATCCAACCTGACGTTGCTTTACTTGAAAAATATGAAGATAATCAGCAAAAATTAATGCTAATGAAATTACCTATTGCTCAACAAAAAGTTATCGAGATTAAGTTATTGTCACAAGAATCTGAAAAATTGCTTATCCCATTAACCATTTTAATTAATCATAAAGAGCAGCAAGTTCTTATTACTAATCAAACACAATTAAATTCTTTAGGGTTTGATTTTTATATTGATAAAGCAAAGCTATATTTGCAAAATGTTCCTAAAACATTACGCTCTATCAATTGGCAAAAAGTGTTACCTGCTTTAATCGCTTTTATTTTGTCATCAGAAAAGGACTTTTTCGAACCAACTCAAATTTCAGCTTGGTTAGCTAGCCAGTATAATGATAATTATGCAGCAAATTGGAGTGTGGATAACGTAGTTCATTTACTTGCTCAGTTAGAACAAGTGGATATTAATTTGTTACATCAAGAATCATTTTTATATCCGATTGATATACAATTTTTAACACAATCAGTTTTATCATGAACAAACCAAAAATTATTTCGCTAATGGGACCAACAGCTTCTGGTAAAACAGCATTTGCTATGATGCTTTATGATCGTTATCCCGTTGATATTATAAGTGTCGATTCAGCTTTAATTTATCGTGGTATGGATATTGGTACCGCTAAGCCAACTAAAGAAGAACAAAAAAAGTATCCACATAAATTGATTGATATTTGTGATCCAGCAGAAAGTTATTCAGCTGCAAATTTCCGGCAGGATGCATTGATGGAAATTGAAAAGTCATTGGAAAAGGGGCGAATTCCTCTATTGGTAGGTGGTACCATGCTCTATTTTAAAGCTTTGATCGAAGGGCTTTCTCCTCTTCCTGCGGCTAATAGTGAAATTCGTGAGCAAATAGAGAATAAAGCTAATAAATTAGGGTGGAAAGCGATTCATGAAGAATTAAAAAAAGTGGATCCTGTTTCTGCTGAAAGAATTCATCCTAATGATCCTCAACGTCTTAATCGAGCATTAGAGGTATATTTGATTTCAGGTAAAAGCCTAACAGAACTTACACGAGAAAGTGGTAAAGCATTACCATACGATATTATGCAATTTGCTATTATGCCGCAAGATAGATCTCAATTACATGAGCGTATTGAGCAACGTTTTTTACAAATGCTTGATGACGGATTTGAAAATGAAGTTAAAGTACTCATGCAGCGAGCTGATTTGCATTTAAATTTGCCTTCTATTCGTTGTGTTGGTTATCGTCAAATGTGGGAATATTTAAATGGTGATACAAGTTATGACGAAATGGTTTTTAAAGGTATTTGTGCCACAAGACAATTAGCTAAAAGACAAATTACGTGGCTTCGTAATTGGAAGCAACCCGTTACATGGTTAGATTCTAATAATATTATTAGTAACGTCTTTGATCATGTTTTCTGACTTTAAATTTATTTTTGTTTTTTTAGTATTTATTTTCTATTATTTTGTAAATTTATTAAAATTTTAGTTATTTTTGCATAAATTTAAACTGACTGGTTTAATAGCTGGGTTTTTTGTGTTATTTTGGTACACGTTAAACAAGTATCTTATATTTAAAATTAAATAGATATTTATTTTTTATTACAGTTATTTTACCATCACATTATTATCATTTTAAAGGATAAACTCATGTCAAAAGGGCAGTCATTACAAGATCCTTATTTAAATTTGCTTCGTCGAGAGCATATTCCAGTGTCAATTTATTTAGTTAATGGTATTAAGCTGCAAGGACAAATTGAATCATTTGATCAGTTTGTTATTTTGTTAAAAAATACTGTCAGCCAAATGGTATATAAACACGCTATTTCAACAGTTGTCCCATCTAGACCTATTTCTGGACTATTAGTGTCTCAATCTGAAGAGGAAGATGAAAGCTAATATTTTAGTGGAGAATTTACTTGTTTGAACGATATAAAGGTGGTGAAACTGCCTTATTAGTCCATGTATTCTTCCCCCAAGAAAGCGATATCGAGGATCTTAAAGAGTTTGAAGTTTTAGTTTCTTCTGCTCAAATAGATATTCTCGATATTGTGACAACTTCAAGAAAAGCGCCTCAGACCAAATATTTTATTGGTGAAGGTAAAGCGCAAGAGGTAGCAGAAAAGGTTAAGCAACTTGATGCTTCTGTTATTTTAGTCAACCATACTTTAACTCCCTCCCAAGAACGTAACTTAGAACAATTGTGTAAATGCCGTGTTGTTGATAGAACAGGCTTAATTCTTGATATTTTTGCGCAACGCGCCAGAACTCATGAAGGTAAATTGCAAGTTGAATTAGCGCAATTACAGCATCTTTCTACCCGTTTAGTTCGGGGTTGGACACATTTAGAACGACAAAAAGGTGGGATTGGTTTACGTGGGCCCGGTGAAACTCAATTAGAAACAGATAGAAGGTTGATTCGTCATCGTATTCAGTTAATTTTATCAAGACTTGCTAAAGTTGAAAAACAGCGTAATCAAAATCGTCAATCAAGAAATAAAGCTGATTTATCAACAGTATCTTTAGTTGGATATACTAATGCTGGTAAATCAACACTATTTAATGCATTAACAAATGCAAATGTGTATGCTGCTAATCAGCTATTTGCTACACTTGATCCAACGCTACGAAGAGTTATTGTTGATGATGTTGGTGAAGTTGTTTTAGCTGATACTGTTGGTTTTATTCGCCATTTACCTCATGATCTTATTGCGGCTTTTAAAGCAACATTACTTGAAACGCAAGAAGCAACATTGTTACTACATGTCATTGACGCAGCAGATCCTAATTTATTGGATAATATGCATGCCGTTGATGAAGTGTTGCTTGAAATCGATGCTCACGAAATTCCAACATTACTTGTTATGAATAAAATTGATTTAATAGAAGGTAAACAACCAAGTATTGATCGAGATGAACATGGTATGCCAATTCGAGTTTGGATTTCAGCGCAAAATGGTTTAGGATTAGATCTTTTATTTATTGCATTAAAAGAAAGGCTTTCTAAACAAATTCAAGTTTGTCAATTAAGCTTACCAACTCATTTGGCAAGGCTTAGAAGTCGTTTTTATCAGCTAAATGCGGTAGAACATGAATTTATTAATGATGATGGTAGTTTTCATTTAGATGTGAGAATGCCTTTAATTGAATGGAATCGTCTCTGTAAACAAGAGCCAGATCTGTTATACTTAATCGATAAACAAAATAGCAACTAATTGTTAAATGGAGCATATAAATATGGCGTGGAATCAGCCCGGTAATAACGGACAAGATAACGATCCATGGGGTAATAATAATAACAAAAAACCAACTAATAATTCGTCTACTGGTTTATTTGATAACGTTAAGAAATTATTTAAAAAAGGTAATTTTGGTAATAATAGAGGTGGCTCTGGGATTAAATTACCGATGAATACTACTAGAATTATTGTATCTGTAGTTGTTTTACTGGTTATTATTTGGGGTATGAGCGGTTTTTATGTTATCAATCAAAATGAACGTGGTGTGGTTACTCGCTTTGGTAAAGTTCAACCCGAAATTATTCAGCCTGGATTAAATTGGAATCTACCTTTAGTTGATAAAGTGTATAAAGTTGATACACAAAGTACGCATAATTTTAATCTAGACGGTTTTATGATAACAACCGGTGATGATTTGGGTTTTGTTGGTATGAAGGTAGAATATAGCGTTGTCGATCCTATTAAATATTTATTTAATGTCACTAATGTTAAAGATAGCCTACAACAAGCAGCGGATAGTGCTTTGCATACTGAATTTGATAGATCTGGTGTGAATAGTGACCTTACAGATGGTAGTTCTGAACTAGTAAATCGTATAAAAGATGAGTTAACTAATATTATCAGTAATTATAATATGGGAATTGGTATAGTAGATATTAATTTCCAAACAGTTAGTCCTTCTCAAGCAGTACAAGAAGCTTTTAGTAATGTTATGAAAGCTCAGAAAGATAAAAAAAATGAAATAAATGAAGCTATAAATAAAAAGAATAAACAAATTGAAGAAGCAAAAACTCAATCTGCTGTTATGCTAGCTAATGCAAATGCATATAAAGTAAAAGTGGAACTTGAAGCTGCTGGTGATGTGGCTCGTTTTGAAAAAATCTTACCACAATATAAAGTGGCACCAGAACTTATAAAAGAACATTTATATATTGAAACGATGGAAAGGATATTAGCCAAAACTAGCAAAATTATAGTTAATGATAAAAGTGGAAATTTAATGGTTCTACCATTAGAACAACTGTTAAAAAATAAAAATGAAAAAAATTCTAATTTAGGGGCTTTACCAAACCAAAATAGTAAAGATACATCGAGTTCTTCTGAAGCAGTAAAAGATCAGTCTCAGACAACAGTGGAATCACCTAAAGAGGTTAAAAACAGCACGAATAACTCTAATGTCGGCAATACTGCGCGGACTCCACGGTTTTTAGGGAAATAAGGAGATAAATATGCGCAAATTATTGATTCCTATAATATTGATTTTAGTTGGTTTGTTTTTTTCTAGTGCTTATGTTGTTGAAGAAGGAACTCGTGGTGTTGTTTTACGATTTAATAAAATTATAAAATTATCTGATCCTGGATTGCATTTTAAAATTCCGGGAATGGATAAGGTTAAAGTTATTGATGCTAAGATCCGAACTATTAATAATTCAAATAACACGGATCGGGATCAAAAATTCATAACTCGTGAAAATAAAGATTTAGTTGTTAATTATTTTGTACAATGGAGAGTTGTTGATTTTAATCGATACTACGAAGCTATTACTACAGGAAATAATAGTGTTGAAAATTTATTGTTTGCTCAAGTAAATAGTTGTTTAAAGACTGAAATTGGCAAACTAGATACTATTGATATTCTTAATGGTTCTCATACTTCTATTTTGGCGAGTATTAAAAATGCATTAAACGCTCCCACTCAGGAAACTGTTGAAAATAAATCAGCAGAAAATATTGTTAATGAGGCTGAAAAAGATTCTGAAAGTAATAAAATAAGTATAAAATCTTTTGGTATTGAAATTGTTGATATTCGTATAAAGAAAATTGATTTTCCTCAAGAAGTGTCTAAATCTATTTATGAAAAAATGAAAGAAAATCAATACGATCAAGGTGTTAATAGAGCGAATGAAATACAAGCAGAGGCGACACTGGAAGTCACAAAAATATTATCTGAAGCTGAACGGCAATCTCAAGCTATTCGTGGAGAAGGAGATGCTAATGCGGCTAAAATTTATGCTGATGCTTTTAGTAATGATGTAGAATTTTTTAGTTTTATCCGTAGTTTGAAAGCTTATGAACAAAGCTTTACAGGTAATGATGTCATGGTTATTAGCCCTGACAGTGAGTTTTTGCAATATATGAAATTAAAATCTAATAATTAAATGAGTAAATAATCTATGAGTAATAATGTTGTTGTGTTAGGTACACAATGGGGTGATGAAGGCAAAGGTAAAGTTGTTGATTTACTCACAGAAAAAGCAAAGTATGTTGTTCGTTATCAAGGTGGGCACAATGCTGGTCACACATTAGTGATTAATGGTGAAAAAACAGTATTACATTTAATTCCATCAGGTATTTTACGTAATGATGTAATAAGCATTATTGCAAATGGTGTTGTGCTATGCCCTGATGCTTTGATGAAAGAAATGAAAGAGTTAGAAAATAGCGGCATTCCTGTTAAAGAAAGGCTTCTTATTTCTGAATCATGTCCTTTAATTTTGCCTTATCATATTGCGTTAGATCAAGCTCGTGAAAAAGCGCGTGGCAGTAAAGCTATTGGAACAACTGGGCGTGGTATTGGGCCAGCTTATGAAGATAAAGTTGCTCGTCGTGGACTCCGTGTTGGTGATTTACGCGATCGCCAAGCTTTTGCTGAAAAACTAAAAGAAGTGATGGAGTATCATAATTTTCAATTAGTTAATTATTATAAAGCAGAAGCTGTAGACTATCAGAAAGTTTTAGATGATACATTAGCAATTGCCGATATTCTGATCTCAATGATTGCTGATGTGCCTGCTTTATTGGAAGATGCCCGTAAAAAAGGCGAAAAGATCATGTTTGAAGGTGCACAAGGTACATTACTTGATATTGATCATGGCACTTATCCTTTTGTTACTTCTTCTAATACTACAGCTGGTGGCGTTGCGACAGGTTCTGGTTTTGGTCCTCGCTATGTTGGTTATGTACTTGGTATTGTTAAGGCTTACTCTACACGTGTTGGTGCTGGCCCATTCCCAACAGAGTTATTTGATGATGTGGGTGAATACCTTTGTAAGCAAGGTAATGAATTTGGTGCAACGACAGGTCGCCGTCGTCGTACAGGGTGGCTTGATGCAGTTGCTGTTCGTAAAGCAGTACAACTCAATTCTGTTTCTGGATTTTGTTTAACTAAACTTGATGTATTAGATGGGCTTAAGGAAGTAAAAATCTGCGTTGGTTATCAATTACCAGACGGTAATGTGATAAAAAATGCACCAGCAGCAGCTGAAGAGTGGAGTTTAGTCAAACCTGTTTATGAATCAATGCCTGGTTGGAGTGAGTCAACTTTTGGTGTTAAGCGTTATGATGCCTTGCCACAAGCAGCAAAAGATTATATTAAACGAATTGAGGAGTTGACTGAAACGCCAATTGATATAATCTCAACAGGTCCAGATCGTAGTGAAACAATGATTTTGCGCGATCCTTATGAAGCATAACTTAGTTTATTAAAAATCGGGACTATATCCCGATTTTTTATTTTGGAATATATTAGTTAATAAACATAAAGGTAATTATGACAAGATTAGGTACTCCGTTATCACCGGCTTCAACTAAAGTATTACTATGTGGTGCAGGCGAACTAGCTAAAGAAGTTGTTATTGAGTTACAGCGATTGGGGTGTGAAGTGATTGCGGTGGATCGTTATCCAGATGCACCGGCAATGCAAGTCGCTCATCGTTACCATATTGTTAATATGTTAGATGGTGATGCTTTAAAAAAAATCATTGAAATAGAAAAACCAGATTATATTGTTCCTGAAATAGAAGCAATTGCAACCAATACATTAATTGAATTGGAAAAAGATGGTTTTACCGTTATTCCTACTGCAAAAGCCACACAATTGACTATGAATCGGGAAGGTATTCGTCGACTTGCTGCCGAAGAATTAAACTTACCTACATCCTCCTATCGGTTTGCATCAAATGAAGAAGAGTATAAAGCAGCGGTTAAGGAACTTGGTTTTCCTTGTTTGGTTAAACCAGTTATGAGCTCTTCAGGTAAAGGGCAATCTTTATTAAAAAGTGAAGCAGATATTGAATCTTCATGGAAATATGCGCAAGAAGGTGGGCGAGCGGGCGGTGGAAAAGTTGTCATTGAAGGCTTTATTGATTTTGATTATGAGGTGACATTGTTAACCGTTAGGCATATTCATGGGGTTTCATTTTGTGAACCTATCGGACATCGTCAAGAAAAAGGTGATTACCGAGAATCTTGGCAACCACAGCAAATGTCCAACAAGGCATTAAACTTAGCAAAAGACATTGCAACTAAAATAACTGATGCTTTAGGTGGGCGTGGTTTGTTTGGTGTGGAATTATTTGTTAAAGGTGATCAAGTTTGGTTTAACGAAGTTTCTCCTCGTCCTCATGATACAGGTATGGTTACACTTATTTCACAAAATTTATCTGAATTTGCATTACATGCTAGAGCAATATTAGGACTACCTATTCCTATTATTGAACAATATGGAGCAAGCGCTTCAGCCGTTTTAATGGTAGAGGGGAATTCAAAACAAGTTTCTTTTGCTAATTTAGATAAAGCATTAAGTGAGCCACAAACAGATTTGCGTCTATTTGGCAAACCAGAAGTAAAAGGAATAAGAAGAATGGGCGTTGCACTAGCTAAAGCGGTAACACCCAAAGAAGCGATTAATAAGGCTATTAATGTAGTAAAACAAATAAAAATAACCTTATAAAAGTGTGTTTTGTGCAAAAAAAAATCACTTAATTCAAAAAAAGCAAATTTTTTAAAATAGGGGTTGACGTCTAGGAGTGAAGTGAGTAACATACGCAACCCTTGAGACAGCGAAGTAAAGCGACGAAATGTTGAGTTAATTAAACGCTGTTAGCTCTTTAAAAAGAAGAAACAGACAATCTGTGTGGGCACTTGCGAGACAAAAGAT
>NZ_WTFA01000016.1:0-43030 GCF_009795755.1 Gilliamella sp. Pra-s60
TGGATAATAATCGTCCTTGTACTGGTGCAGTAGGCGCTACGCCGTCGTCTAGTAATAATGTTTACGAGCGTCACATAGGCGCAGGCTTTTTCGCGGAGTGGGGCAACATGCGCTACTACGCTGATGCGGGCTTCGTCAGCGGCAACTACTGGACGGGTGACAGAAGGAGTATCGACCGGTTCTATGTCCACTCGATCAACGGCACCGTCCGCAGCTACCTAGACAGGGACAGCGTTTACGGTGTTTGCACCGCACCTTAGCTTTTAGCGTTTAGTTCTTAATCCTTAGGGCGCGGGGGGCGATTATGGTGCCTGAGGGGATAATATAACAAAGAATAAAGCCCCCGCGTAAGTTGGGGCGTTTCCCTTAGGGTTGCGCCGTTGTGGCAAAGCCACAATAGCGCCGCCCCCCCCGCCGCCGACGCTGAAAGCGTGGGTTGTCAGAGAATTCGCTTTAATTCCCTGACTCAGACGTGGTCACTGTGGCTATTTTATTCGCAAAAAGTCAAAACGTCCGAAACCACCGCACCCAATTTATTCTATTCACCAAAACAAAAAAGGCCTGATTTTCCGCTAAAAAAACGGTCAGTATAAATATTTATCTGAAAATTAACTAGGAACAATTATTAGTTGTTTTGAAATGTATTTCACTAAATAAGCTGATAAAAGAAATATAGGTAATGAAAATAAGTTTGTTACTCAAGAGTATAAATAGTTAGATATTACTCTTGTTAGGTATAACAGGAATTTTTTATTATCTACTTCAAAACAAAGCCTCAATTAAGAGGCTTTTTTGCTATCAAGATAGAATTTAACCGCATCAACAATAAGTTGAGCCTGTGGTATATCTAGGCTTTTACTGGCTTGTTCTATTAATGCGATATCATCGATGTGTAGTTTGAAACCCTTTACTTTAACTCCTCGTTTTTGGTCGCTTTTTGCTTGAATTTTTGTTATTGTTTTTACCATAAAATTACCTTGATTAATTAAATACCAGTTGATATATTTAGACTTTTGGAGAGTTTTTCTCTCCTTTGAACTACTTTAGAATGCTGGCGATCTTATCAAAAGTAGCAGAATTAAATTGAATATTTTGAGCTTCATTTTACTTCTCTTTAAGCCCTTGTTTTAGGTCAGGAGGGCCTTATTAAGGTTCTTACTTGATGGTTATTGTTGTAAGATACCCTGCAACAAAGGTCGACACGATTTATCTGAAAATATTAAATTTTTATTTAATTTATTACTGAGCAGTGTACACAATGAAAAAAGCAATCGTATTATTTTTAATTATTTTTTGTTCGATAATTGCCGATGCGTCGGCAGTGCCCTACATCAGGTCGTATCGAGGTTCAGATCCCCACATAATTCATTTAATTGATATTACATATTTTCTTGGTGTGAGTTTTATCCTTTTAAGTGTAGCCAACGATAAGTTAAAAGAGAATAAGAAATCGAAGCGTAAGAAGAAATTAAATCAAAATAAAACTGATTTGGACAAAAAAGCTAAATCTACAGATGAAAAAAATAAAAAATAAAGCTGACAAAAGTCGGTTTTTTTATGTCCAAATTTTGAGTCATTCACTCAATATCAAAATCGACAATAAAATTAGACACACATATAGCTATACAATAAGCGGTTTAGAAAAATTCAGTGATTTATTTGCAAAGCGTGGCGTGTCAGGAAGTTTGCTTAAAATTCCCTTGACTCGGATATGATCATAACAGCTATTTTGAACCCCCAAAGTCCAAACATCCCAAACCACCGCACCTAATCCATTCTATTCACTGCCAAAAAAGGTATTATTTTTCACAAAAAAACGGTCAGGAAAGGTATTGATTTTATTGAATTTTTTGTTGGTGATTTTTAACACTAAAATCCCCCCAATAATCTGCTCTAAAAACCTCCACTAAGCGGCTATGATTCAAGATAGCATTAGTCACAACCCTAATTCTACGTTAAAATAACTAGCGTTATTACGCTAAATTACCAAGGAAATCGCATGACAACTGAAATGACAACACTCGACAAAATCAAAAAACAAATTGCCGATAACCCAATTATTTTATATATGAAAGGTTCGCCAAAATTGCCAAGTTGTGGCTTTTCGGCTCAGGCTGTGCAGGTTTTGTCGCAATGTGGTGAAGCGTTTGCTTATGTTGATATTTTGCAAAACCCTGATATTCGTGCCGAATTACCCAAATTTGCTGATTGGCCTACATTCCCACAATTGTGGGTTGAAGGCGAGCTTGTGGGAGGCTGTGATATTATGTTAGAAATGTTCCAAACTGGCGAACTGCAAACGCTCATTAAGCAAACGACTGAAAAGCACAAGTCTTAATGTCCAATCAATCAAGCGCGCCAGTTGAGCGCGCTTTTTTGTTTGTTATTGTAATTTATTTTATTGTTCTTCAATTTGTTGAGTATTATCTGACTTTGTCTCTAAATCCTCATCAATTTCTATAGAAACCAAAGGCCATCCACCAAGCGATTTTAGTCGATTAACAATTTTACAAAAGAGTATGGCGGTTTTTTGGGTGTCGTATAGCGCACTGTGAGCTTGTTTGTGATCAAAGGTGATTTGCGCCATTTGGCAAGCTTTGGCAAGCACTGTTTGTCCAAACATTAAGCCACTGAGTGATGCTGTGTCAAAGGTAGCAAATGGGTGGAATGGGTTGCGTTTTATTTCTGAACGTTCTGCTGCTGCCATTAAAAAACTGTGATCAAAGTGCGCATTATGCGCCACAATAACTGCACGCGTGCAACCGCTGTCTTTTATGCCTGTTCTGATCATTTTAAATATTTCATCTAGGGCTTGTCTTTCGTCCACTGCGGCTCGTAATGGGTTGCTGGGTTCGATGCCGTTAAAGGCAAGTGCAGCAGGCTCTAAAATGGCGCCGTCAAATGGGTTGACATTAAATTGTAGCGATTGATCTGGTTCTAGCCAGCCGTCTGGTGTCATTTTTAAGGTGATGGCGGCGATTTCTAATATGGCATTGAGTTTGGGATCGAACCCCGAGGTTTCGATATCAATGACAACGGGATAAAACCCCCGAAAGCGTTCACATAATTTGGCGTTTGGCACAATAATTTATCTTAATTCGTCAAAAAAGGGCTATTATGCCAGTTTTTAAACGGTTCGCCTAGCACTGGAGCTAATCGTTTGTTGTTAATTTTTTATGATAAATATTACGCAAATTACATTAAGGCAAACGAGTAGATGCGTTTGTTATTTAAAGTGATTATAATCATTCCTTATAAAATCATTTTAAAACTGAGCAAGCAATGCACCATTTTGAATTAGAAAAGATTATTAATGATGAACTACAAATTACTCGCTATCGGGACTATGCACCAAATGGGCTGCAAGTACAAGGGCGAAGACAAGTTAATAAAGTTGTAACAGGCGTTACAGCTTGTCAATTATTGTTAGATAAAGCAGTTGAATTACAGGCCGATGCGGTGTTGGTGCATCATGGTTATTTTTGGAAAAACGAAGTGCAAACCATTACTGGTATTAAGTATCAGCGTATTAAGACGTTGTTAACAAATGATATTAATTTGTATGGCTATCACTTGCCGTTAGATGGTCACCCTTCGTTGGGTAATAATGTGGCGTTAGCTAATTTGTTCGGGATTACGGTTGATAAGCGTGATGATATCACTGATCTACTTTTTACAGGTGTGCTAAATAGCCCATTGACGACATTGCAATTTAAACATCAACTTGAACAAGTGTTACATCATAACCAGCGACAAGTGTTATTTTGTGGTGATAATGCACCGCAAATGATTAAGCGTATTGCTTGGTGCAGTGGTGGTGGGCAAGACTATATTGAGCAAGCAGCACAAATGGGAGTGGATGCTTTTTTTACTGGCGAAGTGTCAGAACGCACTATTCACATTGCGCGTGAATATGGTGTTAACTTTTATGCCGCTGGGCATCATGCCACCGAGCGTTATGGCATTGAAAATCTAGGAAAATGGTTAGCAAGCCGTTATGGTGTTGAGGTTATTTTTGTTGATATTGATAATCCAGCATAACAAAAGTTGAATTTAATTAAGAAATATCGCATACTTATCCGCAGATTTTTTATTCTTCACGTTGTGTTATAAACCAATAAATATGAGAGGTCATTTTATGTTTACAGGAAGTCTGGTCGCACTAGTTACCCCTATGGATACGAAAGGAAACGTAGACCACGTAAGCTTAAAAAAATTGGTCGAATATCATATTGCTAATGGAACATCAGGCATTGTTTCGGTCGGTACGACAGGCGAATCGGCAACGCTTGATCATCATGAGCATGTCGATGTGATTAAACGAACTATCGATTATGCCGATGGTCGCATTGCCATTATTGCAGGCACAGGTTCAAACGCAACGAAAGAGGCCATTGAGTTGACTCGTCGGGTTGAAGATATCGGTGTTGTTGGTTGTTTAACCGTTGCGCCTTATTATAACAAACCAACACAAGAAGGTATGTATCAACACTTTAAAGCCATTGCTGAAAGCACAGCGTTGCCACAAATTTTATATAATGTGCCAGGGCGTACGAGTAGTGATATTAAACCTGAAACCGTTGGGCGTTTAGCTAAAATTAAAAATATTGTTGCATTGAAAGACGCAACTGGTGACCTTTCAAGAGTTTATCCAACGCGTAAATTAGTTGGTCCTGATTTTAAATTATTAAGTGGCGATGATTCGACATTTTTAGACTTTATGATTTTAGGTGGTGACGGGGTGATTTCGGTCACTGCTAACGTGGCTGCCAAAGCTGTTGCAACAGTATGTGAACTTGCGGCTAATAACCAAATTCAAGAAGCTCGTACTTTAAACGATACTTTAATGGCGTTACATCGCCATTTATTTATTGAACCCAACCCTACGCCAGCCAAATGGGCTTGTGCAAGATTAGGTTTAATGCAAAGCGCAACAATTCGATTGCCTTTGGTAGCGTTAACGCAATCATCAATGCCTGTGGTTGAGCAAGCATTAAAAGAGGCAAATCTACTGTAGTTTTGTATAACCTTTAATTAAAAAGCAGATATTTATGTTAAATAATTCATTAAATAAAACATTAAGCAGAACTTTATTTAAAAACAATGGGGTTAAAAAAGTAGCAATTTTAACTATTGTAGCTTCTTTGTTTCTTGCTGGTTGTGGTAATGATCAGAATTTTAAGCGTGAAGTCGACGGTAATGAGGATTACCTTCAAACGCCTATTTTAAAATCATTAATTATTCCTGAAGGCGTTGCTGTGCCCGTTGAAAGTGGTGATTTTTATATTGATAAAACCGATTATAAAGGCGCTTTAGGTAAAAAGCTTGATATTAGACCACCAAGTTTACCAATCCTAACCGTGTCAGATGCATTTGCAGTTTATGATAGTGGTGTGGTTACTTTTAATGCTCCATTAAGCAGTCAAGTGTGGGAACGCATCCCTAATAGCTTAAGCAAAAGAAATATTTCTATTGCTAGCCAAGACAGTAATTCTATTCAAACTGGTAAAAGTTTTATAGTTCGTTCGGATGAAGAGCAAGCGGTTGAGGCTTCTTATTCAATTAAGCGTCAATTGCTAGGGGATACTGAAACTATCACCATTTTGCTCACTTCGTTAACTCGTGGTGCTGATGATTTAACTTCACAACCGATTGAAGTACAACGTTATGTTGTCGGTTTATTTAATGACATTATGGACGATGTAGCACCTGATTCTATGCGTGTTGTGCCACCAAAATCACAAGATAAAAGTGATGAAGAAAAGGACAAGTCTGAAAGTAAAAAACCAGCAACTGCCGTGAGTGGTGCAGATTAAAAATAGATTTGGAATTTAAGGAGCGAATAGCTCCTTAATTATTTATTGGTAATTGATATAAGGTTATAAACATGAAAAAGTTGGCTGAGCTTTATCGTGGTAAAGCTAAAACGGTATACACGACTGAAAACCCCGATTTATTAATCCTTGAGTTTCGCAATGATACATCGGCATTTGATGGTTTACGCATTGAGCAGTTAGATCGTAAGGGCATGGTTAATAATAAATTTAACTATTTTATTATGACCAAATTGCGTGAAGCGGGCATTCCAACTCAAGTTGAATCCTTATTATCAGACAATGAAGTACTTGTTAAAAAGCTACAAATGGTACCAGTTGAATGCGTGGTACGCAATCGTGCGGCGGGATCTTTAGTTAAGCGTTTAGGCGTTGAAGAAGGCGAAATTTTAAATCCTCCTACCTTTGAATTATTTCTAAAAAACGATGCATTGCACGATCCTATGGTTAACGAGTCGCACTGTAAAGCTTTTGGTTGGGCTAGTGATGATCAATTAGCTAAAATGAAAGAACTTAGCTTTAAAATTAACACTATTTTGACTGAACTATTTGAGAAAGCAGGGCTAATATTGGTTGACTATAAACTCGAGTTTGGTTTGTTTAAAGGCGAAATTACGTTAGGTGATGAGTTTTCACCCGATGGTTGCCGTTTGTGGGAAAGCGCTACACTGAAAAAAATGGACAAAGACCGATTCCGTCAAGGTTTAGGTGGTGTAATTGAAGCTTATGAAGAAGTGGCAAAACGGATTGGTGTGCCTTTGTAATGCTTGCGCAGTTTGATGTTTCTTTTTTTGTTCTATTGGGTTTAGCGGGACTATGTTATTTAACGAATAATAACACAGTGACATTTGCAGTACTTTTGTTGTTACTCTTTAAACTAACACCGCTAGCCACTTATTTTCCGTTTTTAAATCAATATGGCTTAACCATTGGGATTGTTATTTTAACGGCTGCTATGATGGTGCCATTGGCTGATGGTTCGTTAAAAATTGCTGATATTGCTAAATCGTTTACCACTTGGCAATCGCTATTGGCTATTTTGGTTGGTATTTGCGTATCTTGGCTAGGCACGCGTGGCATATCACTTATTGGTGCACATCCAACTATTGTTAATGGCTTAATTATTGGTACGCTAATTGGCGTTGCCTTTTTCAAAGGCGTTCCTGTAGGACCACTTATTGCTGCAGGGATATTGTCGTTATTAATTGGAAAAAGTTAATCTATGCATAATCCCAACAACACTCGAAAACTATGGGTGTTACAGGGCGAAACCTCACAATTATTTGAACAACTTATTCCAATCTTTGAGCAAAATGCTGGCGATTGGGTTATTGTTACGCATCAGCCCGATTGTTTACCTTGCTCATTGATTGCTAACGCACTCCAACCTAATCAAACAAGACAATTATTGGGGCAGCAGTATCAGCATGCGGTTTTTGATGCCACGGTCGGATTTAATCTTGATGCTTTTGCCATGTTAGTCGGTACGCTAGTAAAAGGCAGTGTGTTAGTTTTGTTATTGCCTAATAACTTAACTACTTGGCACGATCATGACAGCCTGCGCTGGAATGAATGTCAAACAGCGATCACCGTTCCTAATTTTGTTACACATTTAACCCAAACATTAGCAGAGTTTGGCATATATATTAATCAAGCCACTTTGCCCAAAATAGCAACATTACCGGTGATTTTTGGGCAAGTGAATGATGACAGTTGCGACTTAACTCAGCAGCAAAGCACGTTAAAACAGATATTAGATAGCAATAAACCGATTAATGTATTAGTTGCCAAGCGTGGGCGTGGTAAATCAGCATTAGCGGGGTTATTTAGCCATTATCAACGTTGTATTGTAACCGCTCCCAATAAATCAGCTCTGACAACCTTTTTTGCTTTTGCCAAACCCAATATTCCATTTTTTGCACCTGATGAATTAATTGCACAGTCGCATAATCGATTTGCTGACTATCTGATTATTGACGAAGCCGCCATGATCCCACTTTCCATGCTTGAACAACTGTTACAATTGGCTATTGCCCATAATAGTCGAGTATTATTAACTACAACCGTTGAAGGGTATGAAGGTACAGGACAAGGTTTTTTGTTGAAATTATTGGCAAATAAAGCATGTCAATATTTTCACCTACATACTCCCATTCGTTGGCAAGCGGGTGATGAGCTGGAACAATTTAGCGATCGGTTGTTACTCAATGGTTTATTGGCACCAAATAACCCTAGGAAGGCGAGTTCTTTACCCGTCAAATATGCCAAGATTGAACGCAATGATATTCATGCGTTAAGGTCGATCTTTTATTTACTAAAAATAGCGCATTATCAGACTACACTTATTGATTTACGGCGTCTGTTTGACGCACAAAATTTATCAGTTTGGCAGGCAACTGTTGGTAATAAAAAAGTGGCTGCGGCAGTGACTGTGACTGAAGGGAATTTACCTGATAATTTAATTGAACAAGTATGGCAGGGAACACGTCGTCCTAAAGGTAATTTAGTGGCACAGTCACTGGTTGCTCATGCTGGCGAACGATTAGCCGCCAAGTTGCGTTCGGTTAGAATCAACCGTATTGCGGTTATTAGCACTTATCGACGGCAACATATTGCTAAGCAACTTGTGCAGACTATTGTTGATGATGCTAAAGTGCATGATTGTGATTTTGTGTCGGTTAGTTTTGCTTATAGTCCGTCTAATTATCAATTTTGGGCAGCTTGCGGATTTGTCTTGGTTCATGTCAGTAGCCATAAACAAGCCAGCAGTGGTAGTTATTCGGTTATGGTGTTAAAGCCACTCACAGAATCTGGTCAGCATTTAACGCTAAAATTACAACGTAAGTTACAGTGTAACATATTTTGGCTTAACGATATCATCAATTTACCTTTTAATCAAATGATTAACAACGACAGTGAGTTGTTATTATCACTAAACTTAGATACGAATGATTTTGATGAGCTAACGGGATTTGCTTATTATCACCGCCCATTTGAAGCCACTTACGCTGCATTGTGTCGATTAAATCGCCATATTCAAACATCCTTACAATCACAGCCCACGCAGGCAAACGATTTACCTGTGTTGTCAGCACTATTAAACAGCAAAAATAATCAGACTTTGATTATTGATTTATACCAACTTGCGGGTAAACAAGCATTAATGCAAACCCTTAAAAACGAGGTCAGAACATGGCTAGCAAAGCAAGGCGATAATGTAATCTTTGCCAAAATAGACAGTAAAAATAATTAATTGTCATTGCAGGTTATTAAGAGGTATGTTTACAATAGTTGTCATGTTTTAATTCAATTCGTTTTAATTTAAAAGGAATCGGATGTGATGCACAATCAATTAGAAAACCGAACACAGCACCGCCATTCGCAAAACCAACCTAATAACCACACCACAAACCGTCAACCTACAACAGGTATTGAGTATTTTTTTAAAGGGTGGTCTTTGGCATTTAGCCCAGGAATCAAGCGATTTGTTTTTTTACCATTAATTGCCAATATTGTGATTATGTCGGCACTATTTTATTGGTTTTTTACCACCATTACGGGTATGGTCGATTGGGGATTGTCGTATGTGCCAAGTTGGTTGCAGTGGTTGGGTTATATTATCGTTTTTATTGTGATTTTAACGCTAGTGATTTTATTTTGTTATTTTTTTAGTACGGTAGCAAATATCATTGCTGCGCCGTTCAATGGCTTATTGGCCGAACAAGTCGAAGCACAATTAACAGGAATGCCAGCAGTAGATACATCGTGGATAAGTATCATTAAAGATCTTCCTCGGATTTTTGGTCGCGAATTTCAAAAATTGTTTAACTATTTATTATGGGCGATTCCAATACTGTTAACCTATTTTATTCCTGTTATTGGGCAATCGGTGACGCCTGTGGTTTGGTTTTTATTTACCGCTTGGCAAATTAACATTCAATATGCTGATTACGCCTTTGATAATCATAAAATCACTTTTCACCGTATGCGTGAGTTGCTTAATCAACATAAAGCCGATAATTTAACTTTTGGTATTCTAGTTGGCTTTTTTACTATGGTACCCGTGCTTAATTTAATTATTATGCCTATTGCAGTGTGTGGTGCTACGGCAATGTGGGTTGATCGCTACCGTCATCAAGCATTATTTAATAGCGGCAAATAGGCTTGTTATTTTTACTGCGTTACTTTTTTTTAGGCGACGTTGACGTGGGCTTTGTTGTTGGCCAATCATCGTCGTCGTCATCTTTATAAGGGATAGATTTTATCCCTTTCTTTTTTTCAAGATACGCTTTATAACTTAGCCGATTTAATGCCTTAATCGTATTAATAAAAATTCCAATTAAAATGATCAAAATTATCCACCAATAATCTTTAAGCCATTCCATAGTATTTCCTCTTAGATTAAAATCGAAATCACCAAGTTATAATCGCTACATGAACCAATTATACTAGCAACAATTTTTCCAAAATTCGGTAATAAATTGCAGTTAAGGTAATAATATCTTGGCAGTTGGCGTTTTCATTGACTTTGTGAATAGTTTTATTAAGTACGCCTAGTTCGATTACTTGGCATCCCATTTTGGCAATAAAGCGACCATCAGATGTACCACCACTAGTAGATAATTCAGTGTCAATATCTGTCAACTCTTTGATAGCACTAGCTGCAGCGTTGGTTAAATCGCCTTGTGGTGTTAAAAAAGGATGACCTGATAATCGCCAAGTTAAGGTATAATTTACATTGTGCTTTTGTAAAATCTGCTCAACACGCGCTTTAATCATGGCATCTGTCAATTCGCTACTATACCGAAAATTAAATTGCACACGAAGCTCGCCCGGTACAACGTTTTCAGCACCTGTACCACCATTAATATTCGCTATTTGCATTGTGGTTTTAGGGAAGTACTCATTACCTTCATCCCAAACAGTGGTAACTAATTCGTTTAATGCTGGTGCAAAACGGTGGACAGGATTATCGGCAAGGTGAGGGTAGGCAACATGACCTTGAACGCCATGCACAATTAGATTAGCTGTGACTGAACCACGACGACCGTTTTTAATTTGATCGCCAAGTACGGCATTGCTCGATGGCTCACCGACAATACAATAATCAACACGTTCTTGGCGTTCCATAAGTAAATCAACCACTTTGACGGTGCCGTCAGTTGCATCAGCTTCTTCATCTGAAGTGATCAAAAAAGCTACACGTCCAGAGTGATTTGGATTGCGTTTAACAAAATCTTCCGCCGCACAAACCATGGCTGCAACACCGCTTTTCATATCTGATGCGCCACGCCCATAAAGCACTCCGTGCTGGTCAATAGTCGGTGTAAATGGTGGATAAAGCCATTTACTTTCATCGCCAGCAGGTACAACGTCGGTATGACCGGCAAACATTAAGGTTTTGCTAGTAGCATCACCATGATAGGCCCATAAGTTTTTTGTTTGCCCTATATTGACTTCTTCAATGATGAAGCCAAGCGGTTTTAGTCGGTCAATAATCAGTTTTTGGCAGTTTTTATCGTCAGGGCTTATTGATTTTTCTGCAATGAGTGCTTTGGTTAATGCAATAACAGGTTCAGTCATAATGGTCTCGATTTTATTTAGAGTGCGATGTAAATTGTGAATAAAGCTGATCTGAAAATCCCAATAAAGCCCGCTTTCCATCAATCAGTAAAGGGCGTTTTAATATAGATGGATTGGCTAGCATAATTTTTTTAGCCGCTTGCTCGTTATTTATCTGGGCTCGGACAGTTTCCTCTAACTTGCGCCAAGTTGTCCCGCGTGTATTAAGCAAATTTTGCCAGTCCACCAATTGTAAAAATGTGTCTAAAAGCGCTTCTGATAGTCGATCAGTTTTATAATTATGGAATTGATAATTGATATGATGTTCATCAAGCCAAGTAAAGGCTTTTTTCATTGTGTTGCAGTTTTTAATGCCATAGACAGTATACATAAAGGTGATCTCAATTTGAAAGTTTAACAAATTATAACAGCTATCAGTATAAGGCAGCAAATTGAAGGGGTGTTTTATATTTAGATCTTTTGATTGAATTTTTTAGCTACACACATTTGTAAACATGTGGCAATTATCGCATTTTCAATACTGTTTTAGATATTTAAAAAATAAAAGTAAAAAATGGTACAAAAAAACGTCAGGAAAGGTATTGATTTTATTTAAGTTTTTTGGTGGTTAAAAATCGTCTTTTTAGTTACTAAGCAAATATTATTTGGGAGGATTTGTTGTTAAGTAATTCTAATTTTGGGGACAGCAATAATAACTTTTTTTTATTATAAAAATATAGCATAACGCGCTATATTATGCCTTTGGTTAAAAATGGGGGGAAGATAAATTATGAAGAATTGGTTAAAAGCATTAGCTATTTTGGGGGGGTTAAGCTTATCCATAGCAAGTTATGCCACATTACCTGAGTCGATCAAAGTTGGTTCAGATACGTCTTATGCACCTTTCGATTTTATTGACGCTAGTGGCAATATTACAGGTTTTAATATTGAAATTACAAAAGCTTTATGTGAAAAGGCTAACATAAAATGCACCTTTCAATCGACCGATTTTGATGCGCTGATTCCTTCGTTACTATCAAGAAAAATTGATATTATTTCCTCATCGCTTATGATGACTGAAAAGCGTAAAAAGCAGATTGCATTCTCGGACGAGATTTTTATGACTTATTCGCGTTTGATTGTTAAAGAAGGATCTAATTTAATACCTAATGCCGAATCGTTAAAAGGTAAACGTGTTGGGGTTGAGCAAGGAACATCGCAGGAACATTTTGCTAACGAAATGTGGCGCCCTAATGGGGTGATAATTGTGCCTTATCAAAATCAATTACAAGTATTTTCTGATTTAGTGGCTGGTCGTTTAGATGCCGCACTACAAGATGAAGTAACAGGTAGTTATGCCTTTCTCAAACAACCACAAGGTAAAGGTTTTACTTTTGCGGGTGATGCATTGACTGATGCAAATTATTTTGATGTTGGGGTAGGCATTGGTTTTCGTAAAAATGACAACGAGCTACGTGAAGCATTTAATCAAGCGTTAAAAGCTATTTTAGCCGATGGTACTTATCAAAAAATAAATGATAAATATTTCGACTTTAATGTATATGGTAATAAAAAATAAACCATGCAGGGCTATATTTCGTTAATTTTTCAAGGCGCATGGCTAACCATTGTTTTAGCACTGGCTTCTTTGTTGTTCGCCATAATTCTTGGTATTGTTTGTGCATTAGGAAAGTTGGCTGATTCCAAAATATGTAATGTACTTTGTCAGGCTTATACGTCGCTAATTCGTGGCGTGCCTGATTTAGTGTTGATGATGTTGATCTTCTTTGGTTTGCAGTTTTTAATCAATAATATAACAGATTATTTTAATATGCCTTTTATTGAAATCGATCCACTAATAGCCGGCATTATTACGTTAGGTTTTATTTATGGGGCTTATTTTACCGAAACCTTTCGGGGAGCCTATATTGCAGTATCTAAAAATACATTGGCAGCAGCAACAGCTCTAGGACTTAGCAAAGTCCAAGTGTTTCGGTATGTAATGTTTCCTTTAATGATGCGTTTTGCGTTGCCAGGTATTGCGAATAATTGGCTAGTAGTATTAAAAGCGACGGCGTTGGTATCGTTGCTGGGGTTATCAGACTTAGTCAAAGCAACTAAAAATGCAGGCGAAGCTTTGTATCAACCCTTGTTATTTGCTTTGATCGCTGGCGCATTTTATCTGTTTTTTACCTCAATATCGAATATCGTTTTATGGTGGCTGGAGCGGCGTTATTCCATTGGTACCATTAAAAGTAAGTTATAAAAACTCATGTTAGAAATTATTCAACAATATTGGCAAGCATTATTATGGACTGATGGCTATAACATCACCGGCCTTGCCATGACGCTGTGGATTTTGATTTTATCCGTTTTAATTGGTGGCACTTTGTCGCTAGGGTTAGCAGTAGGACGAAATTCGCCAAATAAACTAATTAAATTACCTATTTGGTTGTTTACCTATATTTTTCGTGGTACACCGTTATATGTGCAGTTATTGATTATTTACACAGGTATTTATACTTTAAGTGTGGTTAAAAATAATGCTTGGTTGGGCGATTTTTTTCAAAGTGGCTTAAATTGCACTGTGCTTGCCTTTACCTTAAATACTTGTGCCTACACGACCGAGGTTTTTGCTGGTGCTATTAGACATGTTTCACATGGTGAAATTCAAGCCGCAACTGCACTTGGCTTTAACCGTTTTCAACTTTATCGCTATATTATTTTGCCAAGAGCGTTTCGTATTGCATTGCCTGCTTATAGTAACGAGGTGATATTTATGTTGCATTCGACAGCGCTAGCTTTTACGGTTACAGTACAAGATGTGATGAAGATTGCACGAGATATCTATGCCGAAACCTATCAACCTTTTTATGCTTTTGGTATTGCCGCAGTAATTTATCTTTGTGTAAGCTTTATGCTAATTTGGGGGTTTAAAAAGTTAGAACAGTCTTGTTTGGCTTTTCAACGGACTAATGCGCAAAATAATTAATAAATTAAGTTATGTGCTGATTTTTTATTTGTTTACAATTCTATTTTTCATTCAGATAAAAATGGAAAAATCCGACAACTACAGTAGCACTTGTCGGATTTTGAATTCCCGATATTAATTTACAGGATAGAATTCGCCTGTAGAGTCATTGTCGTGATCGTCATTATCATGGTTACTTGAACCAGGTAATGCTCTAGCTCGTTCAATAGGTACATAACTGCCACTTGGCGTCTCAACTTGGCATTCACCTAAGAAGATAGAATATTTGGTGTTGGCATGCATGCTTTCCCCTCTAAAATAGCAGTGAGCAGCATTATATAAGTCAACTCGGCAAAGGATTGCAACTGCTAACCAAGCAATAAGGACTGCTAACGATACCCATTTTAAATATTTCCAGATGAAAGACCAAAAACCAATTCCTCTAAAACGACAATAGCCAAAAATGAGCAATATGACTGCAACAAATGCTAAACCTTCGTATAACCAAAATAGCCACATAGTAATCTCCTACTTTTTAGTGTTTACTATTCTATACCATCTTTGCTCATACATCTATATACTTACATCCATGAACCGTTACGAATAATGCCAACAGCAAGCCCTTCAATGGCAAAATTTTGTTGTTCTAAGTCGATTTCTATAGGTGAAAATTCACTATTTTCGGCAAGTAAGTGGACATGTTTGCCTTTGTGTGATAGGCGTTTTACGGTAACTTCGTCATCAATGCGAGCAACAACAATTTGACCATTTTTAACATCTTGGGTTTTATGTACAGCTAACAGGTCACCATCTAATATACCGATATCTTTCATGGACATGCCATGCACTCTTAGTAAAAAGTCGGCATGAGGTTTAAATAGAGACGGATCAACTTGGTAATGGCTTTCAATATGCTCTTGCGCTAAGATCGGTGATCCTGCCGCTACTTGCCCAATTAATGGTAAACCCTCAAGTTCATTTTGTTCAACTGGGTTTTCAAGCAAAAGACGAATTCCGCGTGATGATCCTGCGATCATTTCGATTGCCCCTTTTTTGGCGAGTGCTTTAAGGTGTTCTTCAGCGGCGTTGGCTGATCGAAATCCTAATTTTTTTGCAATTTCGGCACGAGTAGGAGGCATGCCAGTAGTTTGGATGTTGTCTTTAATTAGGTCATAAATCTGTTGTTGGCGTTCGGTTAATGGTCTCATAACATATTCCTGTTTTTATATACATATATATGTAATTATATACAGCCAATGATATAAAACAACTGTTTTATTTTATTTATTTGACAATGGGCGATTAATTTTCCTAATTCTTAGCTTTATGCACTATTTTAGTAAATGATTTTACCGCGTTAATGGGGAATAAATTTCCCAATTAACGAATAAGTTTTGCTTGTATTTAGGGTTATATGATCAAGTTACTTATATGCTATAATTGGGCAATATTTTTTTAACTTGGAATTTGCTGTATGCCTTATGTTGTTGCGCTCAGTGGTGGTATTGCCAGTGGTAAAAGTACCATCGCCAATTTGTTTAACAAATTGGGAGTACCTATTATTGATGCTGACATTATTGCAAGGCAAGTTGTGCAGGTTGGTAGCGATGCATTTAATCAAATTGTTCAGCATTTTAGTCAGGAAATTTTACTTGCAAATGGTGAACTTGATCGCAGTCAACTCCGTGAGATTATTTTTAATAATGATCATGAGCGGCTATGGCTTAATCATTTGTTGCATCCAATTATTCAGCAAGAAACCCAAAAACAAATTACAATGCAAAAATCAACGTATGTGATCTGGGTTGTTCCTTTGTTAGTTGAAAATAATTTACATACGTTGGCTGATCGTGTATTGATAATCGATACGCCTGTGTCGTTACAATTGGCACGATTAGTAAAAAGAGATAATATTAGCGAATCATTAGCCAAAAAAATGATACTGTCACAAGTGTCTTTACAAAAACGTTTATCTTATGCTGATGATATCATTGTTAATGAGGGTGATTTTGCGTCGCTAACTACGCAAGTCGACCAATTACATCAACAATATTTAGATAACTTTAATTGTAAGATTTGAATAGATGAATAACATTGTTTTTGAACATCCATTAAATGAGAAAATGCGCACTTGGCTTCGTATTGAATTTTTATTAAATCAGTTAAATACGCATTGTCATTTTGATCAAAATAATGCGTTGGTTTTTTTTCACGCATTGTCCGAGTTATTAGAGATTATTGAACGTAACGATGTGAAAGCAGATTTTATTAAAGAGCTTGAATCTCAAAAACAAAAGTTAACTTCTTGGTTAGCTTTTGATGGTGTGGATTATGATTTACTTAGCAATTTGATTAACAAGTTTGATGTTTTTCTAGCTCAATTTAATGCTATCGCCCGTTTGGGACAACCGTTAAAAGATGATCGTTTTATTACCGCAATTCGTCAACGCTTAATGATACCAGGTGGTTGTTGTAGTTTTGATTTGCCTTCATTTCATTTATGGCTAAAAATTCCACAAGAAAGGCGTTATATACAAGTAAAAAACTGGTTACAACACTTATCCATTCTTGATGAGTCTTTGACATGTTATATGCAATTAATAAGACAATTGGGAGAATTTAAACCATTTATTTATACTAACAACTTTTTTCAAGAAACTAATGGTGATGTTAATTTGATTCGTATTCGGATTTCGTTAGAAAAAAACATGTACCCTCAAGTATCTGGTCATATGTCACGCTATAGCATTCGATTTTTACCGCTTGATGCTTGTGATAATGTGAATACCGATAGTATTGATTTTGAATTAGCTTGTTGTTAGCGTTATTAAGTACTAATTATTAAAAAAGAGTTACAATGAATAAAGAAACCGTTACCTATGTCAATTGCCCAACTTGTCAAAAACAAGTGGTATGGAGCAAAGATAGCCCGTACCGTCCATTTTGTAGTAAACGCTGTCAACTTATCGATTTAGGCGATTGGGCAACTGAAGAACATCGCATTCCTGATAAAGATATTACTGAACAAGATCTTTGGAGTGAAGAAGATCTTAACGATTTTGCAGGTAGACATTAATGAAGATCCTTGGTATTGAAACCTCATGCGATGAAACAGGCATCGCGATTTATGATGATGTCGAGGGGTTAATTGCAAACCAGCTTTATTCGCAAATTAAATTACATGCCGATTATGGTGGTGTGGTACCTGAACTGGCATCGCGTGATCATATTCGTAAAACAGTGCCATTAATTCAAGCAGCTCTAAAAGAAGCAAATTTAACAGCTCAAGATATTAATGGAATTGCTTATACGGCAGGTCCAGGGTTGATTGGTGCGTTAATGGTTGGTGCGTCAATTGGGCGTTCACTGGCTTATGCGTGGGATGTACCAGCAGTTGCTGTGCACCATATGGAAGGGCACTTACTTGCGCCAATGTTAGAAGATAATCCGCCCGAATTCCCTTTTGTCGCACTACTTGTTTCAGGGGGGCATACACAATTAATTAAGGTGACAGGTGTTGGACAATACCAATTAATGGGAGAGTCGATTGATGATGCGGCAGGGGAAGCCTTTGATAAAACAGCTAAACTAATTGGGCTTGATTATCCGGGTGGTGCAAAATTGTCAAAATTAGCTGAACAAGGTTGTGATTCTCGCTTTCACTTTCCACGACCAATGACAGATAGACCCGGGCTCGATTTTAGTTTTTCAGGGCTTAAAACTGCGGCGGCTAATATTATTCATCAAAATACGCACGATCAAGTTATAGATGACCAAACTAAAGCAGATATTGCGAGGGCTTTTGAAGATGCTTTAGTCGACACGCTGATTATTAAGTCTCGCCGTGCACTTGAACAAACCGGATTTAATCGCCTCGTTGTTGCTGGTGGTGTCAGTGCCAATAAAACATTACGCAATAAGCTTGCACAATTAATGGCACAGCGAAAGGGGCAGGTTTATTACCCAAGACTTGAATTTTGTACTGACAATGGTGCTATGATTGCTTATGCTGGGATGATCCATCTAAAAGCAGGGCTACATTCTGATTTGTCCATCAATGTTAGACCTAGATGGCCACTTAGTGAGCTTAATGTAGGTTAGGGGATTATTTTAGATTTAGCGATAAAAAATAGAAAATAAAAAAGTGGGAATAAGTCCCACTTTTTTATTGAAACTCAGTCAACACTATTAATTAATAGCATTGATATTAGATGATTATTCTTGTGTTTCTGAATTAGTCTTTTCGTTGGCTAATTTTTCAATATTGTGGTTAATGTTGAATAAAACACAAATCAATTCAAAACCAATACGCGTTGAAATAAAGCCAGCAATAAAAGTAACGATGCCACTAAAAAAGGTAACTAAACCAGCAGAAAAACTATAAGTAAATAAAGCGAAACTACCTAAAATCATTGTTAATGAAGCAATTACAATAAAAAATAATGCAATCCAATATACAATAGTGATAAATGTTGGTGTTATCATTCGATTAAAGAAGAAAAAGTCTTTAATAGTAAGATCTGAAAATTTGATTTTATTGTTCATTATATTTCCTTTGTGAATGGGTTAATTTTATTGCTTCTATTTTTTTAATTCGCGTATACAGTTATAATTTTCAAAGGCTGTAAGGCGCGACGATTGTAACATAAAATTATTTTGAGATTAACTATGAAAACGTATATCCCCGGCAAAGATGCCGCCCTCGAAGATTCAATTAATTATTTTCAACAACAACTAACAAAATATGATTTAGAAGTAAAAGAAGCATCTTGGCTTAATCCTGTGCCCAATGTGTGGTCAGTTCATATTCAAAATATTAACTGTCCATTATGCTTTGCTAATGGTAAAGGCTCCAGCAAAAAAGCAGCATTGGCATCGGCCTTGGGGGAATATTTTGAGCGATTATCAACCAATTACTTTTTTTCCGATTTTTATTTAGGCAAAAAAGCCGCAAATGCTGATTTTGTACATTATCCGAGCGAAAAATGGTTTTCTATTCCTGAAGATAATTCCTTACCTAAAGGATTATTATCTCAAAAACTACTTAAGTTTTATGATCCCGATCGTGAGTTAAGCGCAACCGACTTAGTTGATTTACAATCAAGTAACGACGAACGAGGTATTTGCACTTTACCGTTTGAACAACAGTCCGATAAACAAACGGTTTATGTGCCTGTTAATTTAATTGCTAATTTATATGCTTCTAATGGTATGGCCGCTGGTAACACACATAATGAAGCGCGAGTGCAGGCGATATCCGAAATTTTTGAGCGTTATACCAAAAACAAGATTATAGCTGAAGCTATTAGTTTGCCGATTATTCCAACCGAAGTGATTAATCGTTACCCAACCGTTTTAGCTGCGATTGATGCGCTTGAAAGCGAAGGCTTTCCGCTTTACTGTTTTGATGCTTCGCTGGGTGGTGAGTTTCCGGTTATTTGTGTGGTGCTGTTTAATCCACAAAATGGAACTTGTTATGCCTCGTTTGGGGCTCATCCTAATTTTGGTGTTGCACTTGAGCGAACAGTAACCGAACTGTTACAAGGACGTAGTTTAAAAGATCTTGATGTGTTTTCACCACCAAGTTTTGATAATGATGATGTTGCAGATCTTAGCAATTTAGAAACACATTTTA
This sequence comes from Gilliamella sp. Pra-s60, assembly GCF_009795755.1. Lineage (NCBI taxonomy): Bacteria > Pseudomonadati > Pseudomonadota > Gammaproteobacteria > Orbales > Orbaceae > Gilliamella > Gilliamella sp. Pra-s60. The sequence goes on from NZ_WTFA01000016.1 coordinate 20,003, forward strand.
TTGATTCAAGCGGTTTGATTTCATGGGATCTATTTAAAGAACAAGCCGATTATGAATTTGTCGATTGGGACTTTTCAGGTACGACAGAACAAGAGTTTGCAAATTTAATGGCTATTTTTGCTCGTCACAAAACTGAAGTGTTAATCATGGATTACGAACATCTAGGTGTTTATGCTTGCCGTATTTTAGCTGTAGGCATGTCTGAAATTTATCCTCCGGAAGATCTTTTAATTGCTAACAGCAATATGGCTATTGGTTTGCGTGATCTTATTTTATCGTTACCTAATAAAAAGCACACGGCTAAACAATACTTAGCCATTATTGAACAGCTCGACGATGAAGGGCTTGATGATTATGCGCGTGTTCGTGAATTACTAGGTATTGCAACAGGTAATGATAATGCGTGGTTGACACTGCGTGTTGGTGAATTAAAAGCAATGTTAGCATTGGCAGGTAAAGACTTAACACAAGCACAACAGTGGATTGATTGGACGCTTGAAATGAATGAATCGATCTTTACCCCAGAGCGTAATCATGCTTATCGTTGTTTACAAACGTTAGTTAATTTTATTTTGCAACGCGGTAAAAAACAGTTTAGTAGCTATCAAACCGCCTTTGATAAAATGTATGGCAAAGCGTGTGTTGATGACATGTGGCAGTACGCTAATGGTGAAAAAGTATTTTTTGGTTTGGTGTCTTTTGCTAAAGACGACAAAACCACCAATAATAATTTAGAACAATTTGCCATGCATCAAAAGTTATTAGCAGTATATAACAAATTACATCAGGCGATGTTATAACTTATATATGTTATTATTTATATATTCAACGCCGCCGAATAGACTCGGTGGCGTTGATAATGTTATTTAACCTTGCCTTGCAAATTCACCTGCTTGTTTAACTAATTCTTCGTTAGGTGTAATACCTGTATATAATACAAACTGTTCAAGCGCTTGAAGTACCGCAACATCAGCACCTGAAATAATAGTTTTGTTTAACTGTTGGGCATATTTTATCATTGGTGTTTCAACGGGTAGAGCAACGACATCAAACACAACATCAGCATTATTTATCATTTCTTTTGGAAACGCTAATTCCTGCGCTTCAACATCACCAAGCATACCAATTGGGGTCACATTAATAATAAGCTTAGCTTGTTGGGACGGTATAGTTTGCTCGTTCTTCACCCATTGATATCCATAACGTTTGGCTAATGTTTCGCCTTTGGATTGGTTACGAGCAGCAATAATACCATTTTTAAAGCCGGCATCATAAAAAGCACCAATTACTGCATTTGCCATACCGCCACTACCTTTTAAAACAAATGGTGTGGTATTATCAATTTTATTTTGGACTATAAGTTTGGCAACGGCAATATAGTCAGTATTATAGGCTTTTAAATAGTGATTGGTGTTAACAATAGTATTAACCGATTGAATAGATTTTACCGAATCATCTAATTCATCAATAAATTCAATGCAAGCTTCTTTATAAGGCATTGAAATAGCACAACCACGGATCGCTAAGGCTTTAATGCCATAAATAGCATCTTTTAAGTTATTAGTGGTAAAAGCTTTATATAAGTAGTTAAGATCGAGTTTTTCATACAAATAATTATGAAAACGAGTACCAAAATTGCTTGGTCTTGCCGAAAGAGACATACAAACAGTGGTGTCTTTATTAATAATTCTTGTCATGACAACAAATCCTTGTGGTATAGTACGATAAATTTTATTTTACCACTTTCTTTACTAACCTGTTATGTGATTATGGTTGCAAATAATACTGGTCCTAAAATACAGCAAGAAAAAGCCACAGTAAGTGCGATGATCTATTTATATTGCCATCAAAATCATCACACACCTCGCAATCAGTTATGTAATGAATGCCATGATTTGCTAAATTATGCCATGGCACGCCTAACCATGTGTCGCTTTGGTGAACACAAAACAACTTGCGAACGCTGTCCAAAACACTGTTATCGCAAAGATTATAAACAAAAAATAAAACAAGTGATGCGTTATGCAGGTCCAAGGATGATTATTCACCACCCCATTATGGCCTTTAGACATATCTATAAAAATTTATTGAGTAGATAGTAAACAGCAGGCTTGTAGTAATAAACAAAAAAGATTGATTAATTTAATATAAATGATGGAATTGAGAGTGTAAATAAAACCTTTTTATGACTTAAAAATGATGTTAAGTTATTAATAGATATATATAAAAATAAAAATTTGTTATTATTAAAAACAAAATTTAAAATAACCCCTTAATCAAAGTTTAGGTAATAACATGTCTATCGTCGTTGTTGAAGTCAATCGTCAAGCAGTTATTCATAATGTTGAATATCTAAAAAAAATAGCGCCAACGAGTCAACTAGTTGCAGTAATTAAAGCTAATGCTTATTCTCATGGTATTAAAGAAATTGCACAGCTATTAATCGATAAAGTCGATTATTTTGGTGTGTCTCGACTTTCAGAAGCAATTCAATTGCGAAATATTGGCATTAATACCCCCATTATGGCTTTGGAAGGGTTTTTCCCGCATGATGATATGTGGGATTTAATCACTTTTAATGTTCAACCAGCCATTCATAGTAAATGGCAAATCGACGTATTGCAGTCATCACCGCTTGAAAATCAAATTATTACATGGTTTAAACTTGATACAGGTATGCATCGATTAGGTTTTAGTCTTGATGAAGCCAAGGACGAATTTTATCGTTTAGCGAATTGTTCTGCGGTTTGTAAACCGATTAATATTATGAGCCATTTTAGTTCAGCTGATGATCTCACTTCAGATCAAACGTTAAAGCAAATAGAACTATTTGATCAGTTTATTGATTCAATTGAGGACAAAACACTGATTGGCAAATGTTCAATTGCCGCATCGGGCGGCACGTTGGCTTGGCCAATGGCTCATCGCGATGCTGTGCGTCCAGGTATCGCTTTATATGGTGTTTCACCTTTTGATACACCAATTGCTGATTTAAAGCCAGCGATGACATTTAAATCAGAATTAATCGCCGTGCGAAAGCATAAACAAGGCGAATCGGTTGGTTATGGTCAGACTTGGTATTGTGAGCAAGATACACAACTTGGTGTGGTTGCTATGGGGTATGGTGATGGTTATCCAAGAAATATCCCACAAAATACCCCAGTTTTGATTAATGGCCGTAAAGTGCCCATTGTTGGGCGAGTTTCAATGGATATGATTGTGGTTGATTTAGGCATCAATAGCCTTGAAAAACCTGGTGATGAAGTCATATTTTGGGGGGCAGAACTCCCCGTTGAAGAAATCGCAAAGCACACAGGAATTAGTGCTTATGAATTAATAACGCGCTTAACTTCACGCGCAAAAATCCACTATATTAGATAAATAAGTTATGATTAAAAAGATATTTTTATACACTTTACTCACCCTAATCTTAATTGTGGGTGGTTCGATTAGTATTGGTTATTATTTTTTACAGCAGTTTTCTAAACAGCAAATGCAAGTCACTAACGAAAACCAGATGTTTGTTTTGAAAAAAGGCACATCTATGCATCAGTTAGTTGAACAAGTTAAAGAAAGCCAATTGCTCGAAAGGGCATATTTGCTTCCATATTTGTGCAAACTAAACCCATCATTAAGATCCATTAAAGCAGGAACTTATCAATTACACCCTCATATGACAGTTGAAGAGTTTTTGCAATTGTTGGTGTCAGGCAAAGAGAGCAATTTTTCTATTCAATTTGTTGAAGGCAAGCGGGCTAAAGACTGGTTAACTGTCATCCAAAATACCCCATATATTCAACAAACGTTAATAGGTAAAACCGACGAAGAAATTGCTAAACTACTGGGTATTGAAGGATCGATAGAAGGTTGGTTATCACCCGATACTTATCTTTATACCGCCGATACGTTAGATATTAATATCTTAAAACGTGCACACATGACAATGAAAAGTAACTTGCAAAAAATCTGGGATAATCGCGATAGTAATCTTCCTTATCAATCGCCTTATGAACTCCTTATTATTGCATCAATTATTGAAAAAGAAACGGGTATTAATTCCGAAAGGGCAAATGTGGCTTCAGTATTTGTTAATCGCCTAAAAAGCAAAATGAAGTTACAAACTGACCCAACCATTATTTATGGTTTAGGTGATAACTACAAAGGTACCATTAGGCGAGTTGATTTGACTGATACCCAAAACCCTTATAATACCTATGTCATTGAGGGACTTCCTCCAACACCAATTGCAATGCCAAGCCTTGCTTCACTTGAAGCAGCAGCGCATCCAGCTAAAACCAATTATCTATTTTTTGTTGCGAATGGAACCGGTGGGCATACCTTTTCAACCACTTATAGTAACCATCAACAAGCGGTGAATGTATATAGACAGTTATCGAATAGTGGAAATTAACTCAAAAAAACTTTAATAAAATCAATACCTTTCCTGACCGATTTTTATTGTATCCTTTTGGTATTAGTTATTGATATACATTAGGGAACCGCATATAAATGCGGTTCTTTTATCTTGTTAATTTACGATAATTCATCAAGTTGTTTAATAAGATTGAGCAGATGATTAACATCTTGCTCTTGCTCTTTTAGTGCTTCTTCAAAATAAGGGTGCAGAGCAAATTTTGGCAAATTTGTTTTGGCATCAATCAGTGCTTGTATTCGTGGAATAAAAATCCACTGTAACCATTCGTGTGCTTGCATGGTGTCGATAGCAAAAGGTTCTTGGCTTAAAAAGGCATCGGGATTTGGCGGTGTGGTTTGCCATAGGTCGATTTTTTGCAATTCTGCCATAATTTTTTCAAGTTGTTTGAGTAGCATGTCTGCTTGTGATTTTTGTGCAAGCAAATTTTGATAATATTGCCAATCAAAACAAGGGCCAGGATCGGTTTTGCGATCGGGCGCTATGTCGCTATGACCTGCGATGTCTTTGATAGCATAAGTCTGTTGTAATAATAACGTGATGTTTGCTAATTGTTGATATTGTTGCTCGGTAAAATTGTCACTATCACATCCTTCCATTTCAATACCAATTGAAAAATCGTTACAGTTTTCTTGTCCTTCAAATACTGATTTTCCTGCGTGCCATGCCCGTTTATCAAATGGAACAAATTGAATTATTTCACCATCGCGTCGAATAAATAGATGACTGGATACTTCAAGTTGATAAATCGACGTAAAGTACGGATCCTGCTTAGGATCGAGCTTGCCGGTGAATAACTTTTCAACATAAGGGCCACCATATTGATTGGGTGGCAAGCTGATATTATGGATGACAAGTAACGATATCGGTTTATTTGCTGGACGTTCATTATAAAAAGGCGAAACAACCTGCTTTATACCTTGTAACCAGCCATTTACAATTTTTAGGGACATATTGACTCCGACTTATCTAATAAACCGATTCTAATAAACCGATATATGGATTTGTTTTGCGATCTACTTCACGAAAATTAGACATGCAACGTAACAATTAAGTGCATAGTGGATTTTGCATTCCAACCTAGCTATTTTGTTATTATTTCATTTTTTTATCTTGTTATAAAGAATCCTCTATTAAATAACTGACTGAAAAATCGAGGTGTTTATGTCCAATCAATCAGGTTTCTCATTATTTGAATTGATGATCGCCATTGTTGTGATTGCTATTTTAACCGCTATCGGCGTACCTGCCTATCAAGGATATGTAAAAAAAGCTGCGCTGACTGATATGTTACAAATAATGACATCGTATAAAACAGCGGTTGAAATTTGTGCTGTTGAACAAGGTGGTTTAACTAACTGTAGCAATGGTAACAATGGTGTGCCAGCAAGTCGAACGTCGAATTATGTAACTTCAATTACAGTCAATAACGGCATTATTACCTTGGTTGGAACCAGTGCTTTAACAGGATTAACAACTACACTAACACCAACAATCAATGCCACTCATGGCAATTTGGATTGGAACCGTGTGTGCACCACATCACCTGTTGATGCCAGTTTAACTAGTGCGTGTGAAGATATTTTCAAATTTTAATGTTTATATTTAAAAATTAATAGATAAGGAAGCGCCTTTATGCAAGAAGAACAGCTAATTGAAAGTATTGATAAATTACTGTTTGAAGCGTTAAATAAGCGTGCTTCGGATATTCATTTTGAGCCTTACCAACATAGCTATCGTATTCGTATGCGCATTGATGGTGTTTTGCACGATATGTTATCACCCCCACTGGCATTAGCGAAACAGATTACTGCAAGGCTAAAAATTATGCCTAAGTTAAATATCGCCTCAAGATGGTCAACTTATCATTGACCGCTATACCATGCGTAAAGATATCTTATATGAGATTTTTTTAGAAAGATTCATTAATTTGTTATTGTGAATTTTATTGAAAATAAAAATGCTGGAAAAGATATTTGTGATAAAATTGCGGAGATGGGCGTTATATGGTCTTATTTTTGTGAAAAAGTCTGGTTATATAAATGCTATTATAGTGTTTTTTATGGAGTATTACTTATACTCAGTAGCATAACACTTAAAAATAAGTAATGGGAGAGCTTATATGTGGTTACTATTTTTACTCGGTTTACTTATGTTTATTTTCACTTTATGGTGTATTAAAGTAACTAAACCAACGAAAAAAAGATAGTTTTTCGTCTTTACTTATAACTCTATTAACATGTAATAGTCTTTTCTATAAAGAGGTTAAAATGGAGCAAAAATTAATATCATTTATTTTTGTTACAGAAAAAAAAAGATTCATTCGATGGAAAAGACAAGCAGAAAACAACAACATTACGTTACAAGAGTGGATTATTAAAAAGTTAAATTCTGATGTGAAAGTAGTTTATAAAAAAGTAAAATTACAAAAAGATATTCCAAAAGACGAACAATGGTTTATAAGATTATCGACGAAATCTGAATTCAAAGGATACTGGGTTTATTGCTCACGGTCAGATGAAAAAAAACTCGTAGAATGGATAACTTGTAAATTAGATTCATAAACAATAAATTTTTTCCTTAAAAAATTTGAGTATTAACTCTTTATCTATTTGTCGTCGTCTCTGCATTTCTATTATTCTATCACCTCATTATGATCATGATCGTGAGGTTCAACAGATCTCTTCAGCCTTGTGCAAATGATTGTGGGTATTGAGCAAGGATATTTTATACCTTTTAACCAGCCATTCATAATTTTTAGGGGCATATTAACTCCTGTTTACGAATAAACCGATTCTAATAAATCGATATATGGATTTGTTTTGCGATCTACTTCACGAAAATTAGACATGCAACGTAACAATTAAGTGCATAGTGGATTTTGCATTCCAACCTAGCTATTTCGTTATTATTTCATTTTTTTATCTTGTTATAAAGAATCCTCTATTAAATAACTAACTGAAAAATTGAGGTGTTTATGTCCAATCAATCAGGTTTCTCATTATTTGAATTGATGATCGCCATTGTTGTGATTGCTATCTTAACCGCTATCGGCGTACCTGCCTATCAAGGATATGTAAAAAAAGCTGCGCTGACTGATATGTTACAAATAATGACATCATATAAAACAGCGGTTGAAATTTGTGCTGTTGAACAAGGAGGTTTAACTAACTGTAGCAATGGTAACAATGGTGTACCAGCAAGTCGAACGTCGAATTATGTTACTTCAATTACAGTCAATAACGGCATTATTACCTTGGTTGGAACCAGCGCTTTAACAGGATTAACAACTACACTAACACCAACAATCAATGCCACTCATGGCAATTTGGATTGGAGCCGTGTGTGCACCACATCACCTGTTGATGCCAGTTTAACCAGTGCGTGTGAAGATATTTTCAAATTTTAATGTTTATATTTAAAAATTAACAGATAAGGAAGCGCCTTTATGCAAGAAGAACAGCTAATTGAAAGTATTGATAAATTACTGCTTGAAGCGTTAAATAAGCGTGCTTCGGATATTCATTTTGAGCCTTACCAACATAGCTATCGTATTCGTATGCGCATTGATGGTGTTTTGCACGATATGTTATCACCCCCACTGGCATTAGCGAAACAGATTACTGCAAGGCTAAAAATTATGTCTAAATTGAATATTGCTGAACATAGATTACCCCAAGATGGGCAACTTGTGATTGACCGTTATACCATGCGTATTGCCACTTTACCCGTCATGTATGGTGAAAAAATTGTTTTAAGAGTTATGGATAACCATGAATCAGAACTAACAATTAATGACTTAGGATTAACAGATGCTGACCTTTTAACATTCAAGCAAATTTTAAACTATCCGCAAGGTTTGATTTTAGTTACTGGACCAACAGGTAGTGGTAAAACGGTAACACTATATAGTGGATTAAAGCGGTTAAATAAAACTGAACGTAACATTTGTAGTGTTGAAGATCCCATTGAAATTCCCTTAGATGGCATTAATCAAACTGCGATTAATCTTAAGGCAGGTTTGACGTTTGCTATAGTATTGCGTGCCTTACTACGGCAAGATCCTGATGTAATGATGATCGGTGAAATTCGCGATCGTGAAACTGCCGAAATAGCAATTCAAGCTGCGCAAACAGGGCATTTAGTGTTATCTACATTGCATACTAATTCAAGTGTCGAGGCAATAACACGATTAAAGCAAATAGGTATAGAAAATTATCTATTGTCATCAAGCTTAAAATTAATCATTGCTCAGCGGTTAGTTCGAAAATTGTGCCCACATTGCAAAGTTGTGGCAAGTGATTTGGTTAAGTTAGATAATGAATACGAACCCCATTATTTAGCTTCAGGATGCCAAAACTGTATTGGTGGTTATAAAGGACGAATTGGGTTATATGAATTTTTAGTTATCACGCCCGATATTCAACAGCAAATATTAGTCAATCAGGCTATTTCTTCTTCCAATATGATTTCACTAAAAATGGCTGGACAAAAATTAGTGAAGCAGGGCGTGACGACGTTAACTGAATTAAATCGAGTTTTGGGTGATACCGCATGAAACGGCTCTATTATTGGTATGATGTCGATTTTAATCAACACAAAATTATCGCCGAATCATCACAGGCTGTTAAACGGCATTTATTGTTGCAAGGTAAAATCGCCATTAAGATTAAAGCAGGTAATATTATTACCGCACATAGCTTTAATCGTACTGATTTGCTGATGATTACTAAACAATTAGCGACGATGTTAAAAGCTGGATTATCTATTATTGATACATTGCAATTACTTGCCCAAGAGCAAACTAAACCTCACTGGCAATATTTGTTACTTGATATTAAGCAACAAATAGCTAAAGGCGAATTTTTATCCCAAGTATTACGACAACATTCTTCGGTATTTTCTGCCCTGTATTGCGAAATTATAGCAACAGGCGAACTGACAGGACAGCTTGATGAAAGTTTTGAGCAGTTAGCTGTATTACTTGAAAAATCAATTAAACTACAAAAAAGTCTGAAAAAGGCAATGCGTTATCCACTGTTTTTATTATTGGTTGCTGTAATTGTAAGTTTGGTGATGTTGTTGTTTGTTTTGCCAAAATTTTCGGATATTTATCAAGATTTCGATGCTCAGTTACCTGCTTTTACACAAGGTGTTATTGATTTTTCCAATTATTTGCAACAAAATTGGTTAATTGGGTGTGTGATTTTTTCTATTAGCTATTTTTGTTATCAACGCTATTTAAAAGTACACTATCGCCATAAAATCGAAAAGATAATAATCAAAAGTCCTTTTATTGGTCCAGTGATCAAAACTAGCTGCTTAACGCAAATTTTTCAAACCATTGCGATCACCCAAAAAGCAGGCATACCATTATTAGCTGGTTTAGCTGCAGCGGCGAATACCACTTATTATTGCCTTTATCGTGATAGCCTTTCGAAAATTATAGCTAGTATTGAGCAAGGACACTCATTTAGCCATGTATTGCATCAGCAATTACACTTTCCTAGCTTATGTGCCCAGCTTATTCATGTGGGCGAAGAGTCAGGCACATTAGATTTAATGCTTGATAAGCTCGCTAACTATTATCAAGAACAAAATCAAACCTTAACCGATAATTTATCACAAGCGTTTGAGCCATTATTAATGTTAGTATTGGCCTTGATTATTGGCAGTCTAATTGTGGCTATGTATTTACCGATATTTCAAATGGGCGAAGTGATTCACTAATGTTAGCATTTATCATTATTTGTTTAGGACTTTGTGTTGGTAGTTTTATTTATGTTGCATATTGCCGTTATTTGCCAACAATTACATCATGCCAATATTTATACCGTATTTGTGTTTATCGATCCGCTTGCTCTCACTGTCATCATCGACTTAATGCTTGGCAATTAATCCCCATTGTTTCTTGGCTGATATTAAAAGGACGTTGTCATTACTGTAACACTAAGATTTCATGGCATTATCTTATTGTCGAATTATTGATCTCGGCTTTATTTGTTATTATCTATTTTGATTCTGGTTTAAGTTATCAAAGTGGCATTTTAATGCTACTTGGTTGCTACTTTTTGCTGTTAGCTTTAATCGATTTTAAATACTTTTTATTACCTGATTTGTTTACCCAACCATTGATGTGGTTTGGTGTAATACTTGCCTATTTTAACATAACTAACATCAGCTTAACTGATTCATTACTTGGTATCTTTTTGGGGTATTTATTATTAAAAGTGCCTGCTAGTTTATTTTATTTAGCTTTCAAAAAACAAGGACTAGGTGGGGGGGATATTAAATTATTGGCGGCATTAGGCAGTTGGTTACCTTATATTGAGTTGCCGATATTGCTATTTTTTGCCTCGGTATTAGGGATTTTATATTGCCTTTTTTTGCGGTATGTGCTGAATAAAAACACCTTAAAAGGTATTCCTTTTGGGCCGTTTTTGTTAATTTCTGGTTATGTGATGGTTTATTTGGGTCAAAGTGTTTCAAAAATGTTGCTATTTACGTCGCTTTTGATTAATTAATCATGTATCAAAAGCACATCAAGTTGTTACTCCTTTCAATATTAGCAACATATAACTAAAATTGATATTCATAGTAAAAATAGTTATTTTTATAAAAGTGAAAATCGCGTTATAGTACCAGCAAGATCAGCTTGTTGTGCTGTAATCAGTCACTACTTAAGGAATTATTTATGATATCAAATAGCATTAATGAACTAAAAAACGAAATGGAAATATGGCGCCACCATATTCATGCTCATCCTGAAACCGCCTTCGAAGAAGTTAACACAACACAATTTATTATTGAAAAACTCCAGTCTTTTGGGATTACTGAACTGTATACCCATTTTGCCCCAACGGGCGTTGTTGGTATTATCAAAGGTCAGCAAGAAGGGCGGTGGATTGCGCTAAGAGCGGATATTGATGCATTAGATATTATTGAAGAAAATAACATCGAATATTGTTCGACGATTCGTGGCAAAATGCACGCTTGTGGACATGATGGACATACTGCTATGTTACTTGGCACAGCTAAGTATTTAAGCGAACATCGCGATTTTGCAGGAACGGTTGTTGTTATTTTTCAACCAGCCGAGGAAAACGAAGGTGGGGCACGAGTTATGGTTGAAAATGGCTTATTTGAGCAATTCCCAATTGAAGCGGTGTACGGTATTCATAATCAACCTAACATGGCATTAAATCATTTTTATATTAATCATGGTCCAATGATGGCGTCGTATGATGTGTTTGAAATTAAAATTACTGGCGTGGGTGCGCATGCGGCTGCTCCTCATCTTGGTAAAGATACGATTTTAACTGCTACACAAATAGTGAATAGTTTGCAAAGTATTGTGAGTCGTAATACTGATCCGCTAAGTTCGTTAGTGGTTAGTGTGACTCAAATTCATAGTGGTGATACTTGGAATGTGTTACCTCAAGAAGCGGTGATTCGTGGTACAGTTAGGACATTTAGTGCTCAAGTACAAGATATGGCTGAACAACGAATTAAACAAATTGCAACTGGCATTGCCACAACATTTGAAGCTAAAGCCGAAGTGGATTATCAACGTCGTTACCCTGCAACAATTAATTACGCAAAACAAGCTGATATTGCAATTGCCGCCGCTAAAAAAGTTGTTGGGCAAGATAACTTAGTTATTGATCCGCTTCCTTCAATGGGATCAGAAGATTTTGCCTTTATGTTGCAAAAAATACCAGGTGTATACGTTTGGTTGGGTGCAGGAAAAGGTGCTAACTTACATAATCCCGCCTTTAACTTCAATGACGAAGTATTAGCAACGGGTGTAAGCTATTTTGTTGAAATTGTTAACCAAGAATTGGCTAAGTAACGAACTAACTAACTATAAGTAGTTAACTAAGTGATTAAGCTACTAGCTGAAACGGTAGACACATAAAACTGCCGGAATAAACATTAATTTATTCCAGCAGTTTTAGCTAAATAACAGATTAAAACATCAATCGGCTATTGTCATTACCGTAGATTCTAAATACGGTATTTAAATCAATTCCATTATTTAGTACAACTTGGACACAAATGCTGTCTTTGTCATCTAGTCTTGTTGCAGCTAATACTAAGCCGCCTTCTCGCCAACCACCAGTAAGTTTGTATTCAAGTGTACTTCCCACTTTGGGCAGAACATTACTTGTTCCTTTAATAACATACATACCGCGTGTATTTGCACCACGAAACTGCGCTCTAGCAACCATTTCTTGCCCGCAATAGCAACCTTTGTCAAAGCTGATTGCATCATATGATTGTAAATTGCAAGCTTGTGGTAACAAAATAGCCATATTGATATCATCAATAACTGGATAACCAGCCTGAAAATCAAGTTTTAACCAGTCACTACATGGATTCAAATCATTTGGAATTGATTCTGGCGTTATCATAATGACGCGTGTTTCAGGTAAAGGTAACTTGATGTAGGTGATGTTATTTTCAGTTAAACAGCTTTTATCAATTAATTTAGCTTTAATTTCAGCTGGTATGGCATCGTCAACCAATCCAACCATATTTAAGTCTTGGACTAGTTCGATAGATACCTTAGAAAAAACGGCATATTTTGCTAGCTCAGCAACCTGTCTTTTTGCAACGCTTTTACGTTCAATGTAGTAAATATCGTTACCTCGTTGAAATAACAATAACGTACTCCACATTCTGCCTTTACTGTCACAATGAGCTGCATAGAGTGTAGCGTGTTCTGAAAGGCGGTTAATATCATTGGTTATTTGTCCTTGCAAAAAAACACGGTTATCGTCCCCTGAGACTTTAACCAATTGCCAGTCAGCAAGAGAAGTCGGTTTAGAAGAAATATTGCTCATATTTGTACCTTTAGGTAATGAAGAATTCCAGTACTGTTATATCTAGAAATACTTAAGTTCTGAGTGTATATAAAAAACAAAAAAATAACAATAAAATCAATTAGCGATATTTAAAAAATTAATTGTATTTTTGCTGGATTTTATCTGAATTTCACTTAGTTGATTGACTTTATTGATTTTACTTACAAGTTGATGCAAAATGATTCACTATATAATAAATCAGTAACATTGGAGGCAACAACCATGGCGAAGCTGTCAGGTGCAGAGATGGTTATTCAATCTTTGATTGACCAAGGCGTAAAACAGATATTTGGTTATCCCGGTGGTAGCGTTCTTGATATTTATGATGCAATTCATACTCTAGGTGGAATTGAACATATTCTAGTTCGTCATGAACAAGCTGCGGTACATATGGCCGATGGTTATGCAAGAGCAACAGGCGATGTAGGTGTTGTGTTAGTTACATCAGGGCCGGGGGCAACAAACACCATTACAGGCATTGCCACTGCCTACATGGACTCCGTACCGCTAGTGATATTGTCGGGGCAGGTTGCTAGCAACTTAATCGGTAATGATGCATTCCAAGAATGTGATATGGTTGGTATTTCCCGCCCAATTGTAAAACACAGCTTTTTAATCAAAGATAGTAAAGATATTCCTGAAACGATCAAAAAAGCGTTTTATATTGCCTCAACCGGTAGGCCAGGCCCCGTTGTTATTGATTTACCTAAAGACATTGTTAACCCTGCCAATAAATATAATTATCATTATCCAAAATCAGTCACTATGCGCTCTTACAATCCAACTATACAGGGGCATAAAGGGCAAATTAAAAAAGCGTTAACTACTTTACTAGCGGCTAAAAAGCCTGTTTTGTGTATTGGTGGCGGGGTAATTGCGGCAAATGCTAGTGATGCAATTAAAGCTTTTGCTGAAAAATTAAATTTGCCAGTTACCTCAACATTAATGGGGATTAGTGCCTTTCCTAGTACTGACAAACATTACCTTGGTATGGTTGGTATGCATGGTGTTTATGAAGCCAATGTGGCTATGCATAATGCCGATGTCATTTTGGCGATAGGTGCTAGATTTGATGATAGAACAACAAATAATGTTGAAAAGTATTGCCCTAAAGCCAAAATTATTCATGTTGATATCGACCCAACCTCAATATCAAAAACCATTATGGCAAGTATCCCCGTTGTGGGTGATGCTAAAATGGTGGTTGAAACAATGTTATCTCAAATTGATGAGCTGAATGTAGAGCGTGATTTAGACGCATTAGTCGATTGGTGGAAGCAGATCGAACATTGGCGAGCTCGTCACTGTTTAGCTTACAGCCATGACGGCGAGAGTATAAAACCTCAAGAAGCCGTTGAAGTATTATATAAACTAACCAAAGGTGATGCATTTGTGACAACCGATGTTGGTCAACATCAAATGTTCACTGCACTTTATTACCCATTTGATAAACCACGTCATTTTATTACTTCGGGTGGGCTTGGCACTATGGGGTTTGGATTGCCTGCGGCGCTTGGGGTTAAATTAGCGTTTCCTAAAAAGACCGTTGTCTGTGTCACTGGTGATGGCAGTATCCAAATGAATATTCAAGAGCTATCAACCGCATTACAATATGGTTTACCTGTACTTGTGTTAAACCTAAATAACCGTTTTTTAGGCATGGTTAAACAGTGGCAAGATATGATTTATGCAGGCAGGCATTCTAGCTCTTATATGGAATCGCTCCCCGATTTTGCCAAGATAGCTGAAGCCTATGGTCATGTTGGCATGGTAATTACTAAACGTGAAGAACTAGAGCCAAAACTCAAACAAGCATTAGCCATTAAAAACCGTTTGGTTTTTGTAGATGTTATGACCGATGCTACTGAACACGTCTACCCAATGCAAGTTCGTGGTGGCGCAATGAACGAAATGTGGCTTAGCAAAACGGAGAGAACCTAATGCGTTATATATTATCAATTTTAACCGAAAACGAACCAGGCGCATTGTCACGAATTATTGGGTTGTTTTCACAACGTGGCTTTAATATTGAAACAATTACAACAGCGCAGACAGAAGATCCCACCATGCACCGCATGACAATACAGACTAGTGGTGATGAACATGTCCTTGAACAGATCCAAAAACAGCTACATAAGCTAGTTAATGTTTACCGTGTGCATGATTTAACCGAAGGACCACATGTTGAGCGCGAAATTATGCTAGTCAAAGTCGCCGCAAAAGGCTCAGAGGCACGTGACGAAGTTAAACGCTGTGCTGATATTTTTAGAGGATCAATTGTAGATGTTACTGCAACACATTATATCGTACAATTATCGGGAACTAGCGAAAAACTAGACTCGTTTTTAGCCTCGATCCGTGAAACTTGCAATATTGTCGAAACTGTTCGTTCTGGCATTATTGGTTTATCGCGTAGTGAAAAAACAGTTAAATAGCTATATTTATAATAGCTATATTTATAATAGCTATATTTATAATTAACATATTTATAGATAACTTATTTAATTAAGGCGCATTATGCGCCTTAATTTTGACAAAAATACAATAATATAAAAGTTATATTGTTAACTTTATTTATTACTAGCAATAATATAAGGAAAATATAGGGATGGAGTTTTATTGGTTAATTAAACTTTTTTTTATAGGTCTTGCTTTATTTTCTTGGATTAACTATAGGTCAGAAAGGAATCAAAATAAACAAAATTTAAATGATATTATTAATGAGCGCACTTCAATAAGAAAATTAACTGAAGATGAATTTCAGCTTCTAAAACCTTATTTGGATAATAAATGGTTGGTGTTTCCTTATAAATATCAATCTTCTCTAATTGATTTAGACGTATCAGCGTTAGCAGGGAATTGTGTCCGACATAGTTTATACACTAATTCTGAAGAAACATCTTTTTATTATGAGATTGGCGGCATTGAACTCTTTTTTCCTTATAATATGTACCATCATATTTCAGACTTTAACGAGGTAGAAGTTGTTTTTACCGAAAGATACGCATTTGTTGTTAAAGTCAATGGTTATGATATAAAAACTGCTGCAGAGTCTCAAAATGGGGGCATATACTCAGAACTCGATGAACCTTGGCTACACGAACAATCTTTTGATCTTGAAACTTTAGAAGATAAGCAACTAAGTAGTAACAACGCAGCGAAAATAAAATCAGAAACTGATAACAAAATTAGCTATGTTGAATTGTTAGAGCGAGAAGAAACACCATTAGAATCAAAAAATAGAAACCCAAAAACGAATGGCATATTATCAGCGTTTTTTTTGGTATCAATGACAGTATCTTTCCTGATGTATTGGTATTTGAATAATTCTGCCATTCTTTTTTTAGTCATTTTTAGTTTTATTCTTTTTATTCTATTTTATTGGTATCAGCCAAAGTCTAAATACGATTTACACAAAGTAAAATGTATTAAAGGCTTAATTATCTCTAAACAAACTGATACCAAAAAAGTAACTGTTGATAAAAATTATATTTTAAACGTTCCACCTTATTGGTTGCCGTTCCTTCCTGATAAATCATCTATGCCAGCTAGCATGGATGTAACAGTAGATGATAAAAACTTAATTCGTTATGAAAACACGCTTTCAATTAACCACGAAATTGAACAATTTGGACCCCCAAAATTTGTTAAGCGCAATTTAATCCTCTTTATTACAGGCGTTGTTTTATCTGCTATTGTCTATTTTCAAACAAGTATTGTTGATAATGCGTTATTGGCTTATCGGGCTTTTAATGGAAGTATAACATCTTGGAATCTAGAAGATGAATCAAGCTTAAAAAACAGCCTAATTAAAAAAGGTGATTTGGTTAACATAAAAATGAGTGGTGTATCATGTGATGTCAATGAAAAGAGTAATAAAGAAGGATGTCATACATTATTTATTAACAATCAACCTATTGAAAATAATCGTGTAGCATCAATGGCGGATCTAATGAAAAGCTTATTTGATAATAATTTTATTCATACTTATATCGATCGTGATGTTATGAGAGTTCAGCAATATCACGACAGAATAAATGAACTATATAAACAATATGATAGGCGAGCATCAATTTATAACATCAAAAATATTTATACAAAACTAAAAAGTATAGGAAAAATTGTGACTACTTTAGACAAAGCTTGCAACGTTTTTGAATTGGATTGTCAGAACGTTAAAAAAGAATTATCTATATTTTATGATAGTTCTAATTGGCAAGAAATGGTTAAAAGTGCTGAAGCGCATCCAAATTATGATGAGGTGGTTGATAACAAATTTGTATCTAGGCTTGATAGCTCAATTTCAACATTAAAGAAAGATATATTAGTAAAAGTAAAAGATACAGTTTCAAATTATCAGCATCAAAAACCAAGCTTAAAAATTGATTTATCTAATTATAGCTACAAAGACATAAGCACTCTAGAAAATGTAAATAATGACAACCTTACACAAGATTCATTATTAGAATTAAAGTTAAATCATTATTATGATGTTCTATTGGCCAAAGCAGGAACAATTAATATCGTTGGATTAGTTAACGATATTTATTATCAAGATGATAATACAATATCAGGATTAAATATTGATGCAAACTATTGCTACCGTATGAATTTAAATGATCTATTTTCGTTAACATCGCCAGTTTTAATAAGCCTTGTTATTTTTATTGTTACCTGCTTAACATCATTTTTTAATGGCATAAAACTTTGTTATAAATTAATTACCAATCGTCGACGACAAACAGAAATCATTAAATTTTATAAAAATAGAATAATCTAATATATGATATAACCTATTGTTATGTAGAAATTAAATGTAATTGCATTTAATCTCTGCATTTTTAGACATAAAAAATAAAAATAATAATAATTACGCTAAAATAAGGAAAAAGAAAAAATGGATACAATTTTTACTTTAAAAATCATTTTACTCCTAATTACGTTACTTAGTTGCTTAATTGGACTAGGTAAATGGTCTGATTTTAAATCAGAACGTAAGCAAAACAAAAGAAATCTAGAAGAGTTTATTAATAACCGCCAAACAACAAGACGATTAACAGCAGAAGAGCTTGAGCTTATAACGCCTTATCTTAACAATAAAAAGTTAGTTAAACCTTATAAATTACGATCGTCATTAGTGGACTCTGAGGTATCCATTATTGAGGGGGATTGTATTCGTCATAGTTTTTATACCAATTCAGAAGAAACCGATTTTTATTATGAGATAGATGGTATCGAAGCGCTATTTCCTTATAATTTACAGCTATTTTCTTTAAGCCACAATGTTGCGGAAGTGGTTTTTACCTCGAATTATGCAATTGTGATTAGTTTTAATGGCTATAGTTTAGACACGTTAGTAGATTTTGGTGCTACACCTAATAAAAAAAATAGCCTATATAGTTTATCGCCTTCATTTTCCGATTTAACTCGACCAATAAAAGAAGAAGAGCTACAACTACTTGAACCTTATCTTAATAACCCAACCATGGTCGGAAATTATGAGCATAGTTCCACGTTAGTTAGTTCTGATGTGTCAATTATTATTGGTTCATGTATTGCTATTAATCATTCTAATAATAGTAATGATCCTATCTATACTTATCAAATTGGTGATATTGTTGTCTTTTTCCCTTATGACATGGAACGATATGTTGAAGATATTAACATCGTGCAAGTTGTCGTTACTGAACACTATGCATTAGTAGTCAAAATCAATCAATATGACTTAAAAACAGCACAACAAAAGCAAGAACAACGGCAGCAACAACTGCAACAAAATAAAAAAACTTATTTTGAACCCGCTTGGAAAAGCAAAAAAGAAGAAATTTTACCAGAACAAAACCTAACCGATACCAATGACTGCATAATTAGAATTGATAAAAAAGATATTGAATTAAAACCTAAAGTTAGTTATGAAATAGTTGAACAACGTCAAGAAACACCGATAGAATCTTCAAACAGAAGCAAAAAAAACAATGGCATATTTGCCGCTGTTTTTTTAGCTTTAACGGTTATAATCTATATTAAATATTGGTACACTTTTGACTCATGGTTACCGCTATTTATTGCGCTGAGTTTGATTGTATCTATTTTCTTTTACCTGCGTAAGGCACAACCTTATACCTTAGACGTTAGCCGTATAAAAACAAAAATTCGCTATAAAGACGATATAAAAAACAGAATAATTGTTAGCGATGATCTAACTTTAACATATCCCGCTTATTGGGCTCCTTTTTTACCTTGTAAACTCAATGAAGATGTCGATATCGATGCCATTGTAAACAAAGAAAAACTCCTTCGTTATGGTAATTTATTATCCATCAGCCGTGAAATTGAAGAATTTGGCCCACCCAAATTTATAATGCGCAATTTAATTCTATTTGTTACGGCATTTCTTTTGTCTATTATGATTTTCAAAATGGTGGATATCACCGATAATTTGCAATTGGCTAATTATCCTTTTGATAGCAATGTTTCCATTTGGAACATTAAAGATGCTGAATCTTTAAAAAACAGTCCAATCAAAAAAGGCGATTTTATTAATCTCAAACTCAACGGCGCATCATGTAATGCAGAAAGCAACCTGTATTTAGAACATTGCGATAAAGTGTTTATCAACCAACAAGTTACAAATAACGGTGAAGAAACCATATTTGATAATGATTTAATCAATGCATTATACAACGATGACTTAATTGAAACAGTGCGAGATGATTCAGTCAAACAACTTGAAAAAAAAATAAACGCCGAACGAAATAAAAAACATCAATATTATTCACAAATTGAACCATTAACCAAACTATTACATATTGACCGCTTAATTTTAACCATTGATGAAAGTTGTCAATTATTTGAAGAGGATAAATGTAGTCGAATTAAACAAGCTTTAATCAATACCATAAAACCTATCGACAATCCAATTGAACAGTGGGCTGAGCTAGTTGAATACAGCAAAAAAAATACAAATTACGAAGAAATTATCTTTAATAGCACGCTAGAACCACTAGAACAACAAATCAAAAATTTGAAAAAAAGCGTGACATTTTATTACCTAAACAAATCAAACATATCCCTAACTAATTACCAACAATCACCACAAAGTGTTGGTTTAAAACTTACAAATGCACAAGAGATAAAAATTACTCAGCTAGATGGCGAAGATATAGGCTTATTACAAATATATAAAAATGCGTTATTAGGAAAGGGCGGGAGGGTCAAAACTTCAGGCTTAGTGACACAGATTGATTATCAAAATGACAACACCGTTTCAAATCTAACAATTAACGATGACCTGTTATATCGCATCTATCAACAGCGGCTATTATCTTTCACTTCGCCTATATTTATTGGTGTCGCTATTTTTATTATTACTGTTTTAACGGCATTGTCTAATGGCATAATAGTTTGCTACAAACTTATTGCAAATAATAAACGAAAAGACAATATCATCAAAGCATATGAAAATAGAATAAAATAATTACTCCATTTAATGGATTGACAGCCAAATCAATGGCTTTATCAAAAATAATAAATCAATACAAATAAAATTGATTTAGACTATATAACGTGATAAAGCCATTATTTTTTGCCAAAAATCGGTCAGGAAAGGTATTGATTTTATTGAAGTTTTTTTGAGGTGGTTTTTATTAAAAAAGTGATTAAAAACCGCTACCTAAAACAGCGACTAAAAACGACCACTCAAGCACCCATAAAAAATGCCACTTTCCCCAAAAAAACAAAGCAACCCCTCCTCACGCCCTAACAAATCTTTACAATAAATTAACAAAAAAAGTGGCAGATTATGCACTATCAAGTTATAATTTTAAGGCTTATTCAAGCAAGGAATCGCTCAAAAATAAAGCGAACGAATAGAAAAATCGAGAAAAAACAAGAAATTACTTGACAAGGGAATAAAAATGCATTACCATGGTTGGCATCTGGCATCTGGCATCTGGCCTGCCAAACCTATGCCCTAAATTTTATTGATTCGCACAGTGGTCAAAATAGAGCGCCACAGTTATTTTCATCATCGAAGTCATTTCGCGTAGCGAAATCGACGCCGTCATCGGCCATATTTTCGGCAAAATTATCGCCGATATCCAAGTGGTTATCCAAACCGCCATTATTATCTAAATCCGCATTGGTTCTTGCGCCATTGTTGTTATTGTCATATACGCAGGATACAGAGGCGTTAACGGCACAGACATCAAGGGTCATAGAGGGTAGTGCGCCGTATTTAACGTTTGATGGAGGGGCAACAAAATTAACGAATACAGACCGTTTATTGTCAATAAAGTTGCAGGATGGCACGGTATACACAAGGTCAACCAATCCATCAACACCAAGCAATCCAATCAGGTTGCCATATGTGGGGAGTAACTTAAGTCATATAGAGACGATAGTTCCACCATCACGGAGTTCAATCACGATGAATGATTTGGTCAGTCAGGGATATTGGGGTGATGATGATGGAGACGGACAGGGAGTAGGTGGAGTAACGGCATCGGGGAGTATATCGGTAACGTTTAAGGATAAAAACGGTAATACGGTTAATCGTAGCGATGCATTAAGTATATGTAGTGCCCCTTATAAGGTAACTTTAACAAGTACAGGTGGCACATTAAGTACGCAGTATGGGGTACCAAGAAGTAGTAGTTTTAGTGGCGCAACGGTGGATTATTATATTAATCCGAATTCATCACAGCCCGTTATTTGTTCGGTCAGGCCGAACTTGGTGTATGGTGGAACAACAGGCATTGATTCTAGGGACAACCCCGGCTATGCAGGTCCTGCTAACATATGGTCTCCTAGTAAGGGCTTTTTAGTTCAGTCAACAAGTCCATCATCTTACGACAGGAACTTTCCTACTACAGGAGCAGATGGTTTGTATTTTGATTTGGATGTAGGGGGGTTAGATGTAGCTCAGTTAACTTGGTCTCCGGTCACACGTGGTGGAATAACAGCTACAGTATCGGTGGTAGCAGCTAATGATAGTTGGATTCCTAGTGTTGATAGAAGGAAACGGGTAGCACGGGTAAAATTGAGCGGTCCAAGGGCAAGTAGTAGTCAAATAAGTTCAAGTAATCCAAGTTCACTAACACGCCCATCTTTGCCACAGACGTTCGAGTTGGTGGGAAGGGATAGAAGTGGTAATGAGGTTCGTTATGGATTTGTGTTAAAGCAGTGGTTCGTCCATGGGGGTAGTAGACTGGAAGATTATAGAAACCAATTAGCATGGTGTAATAGTTTGGGTTATCGGATGCCTAGGGTAAGGGATTTAACCAATTCAAACTATAGCAATTTTGGCGCCTTACCTCGTTCATCAGGTAATTATTACATGCGTCACATAGGAGCAGGCTTTTTCACGGAGTGGGGCTACCTGACCTACTTCGCTGATGCGGGCTTCGTCCGCACCTACTTCTGGACGAGCGACGCGACGCGTAGCTCCCAGTACGCTGTCGACTCGCGCGGCATCGTCTTCCGCGACAATGCCGGCGACTCCCGCTATGGCCTTTGCACCGCACCTTAGCTTTTAGCGTTTAGTTCTTAATCCTTAGGGCGCGGAAGGGGGTTACGGTGCCTGAGGGGATAATATAACAAAGAATAAAGCCCCCGCGTAAGTTGGGGCGTTTCCCTTAGGGTTGCGCTGTGGCGCTTTAAAGCGGTGGTCTATTTTTAGTACGGCAAGGTTTCGGACGTTTTGACCTTTGGTGAACAAAATAGCTACAG
>NZ_WTFA01000017.1:0-40913 GCF_009795755.1 Gilliamella sp. Pra-s60
TTGTTAATTTATTGTAAAGATTTGTTAGAAGGTTGAGTGCGTTGCTTTGGATTTTTTTGGGGGTGGTTTTGTTTGATAAAAATACTGTATAAAAACTTCAATAAAATCAATACCTTTCCTGACCACTTTTTGGCAAAAAAACAAACTGCAAAAAAATAGTCTTTTTTTGGGTTAAAGATTCTTAATTAAGTTTCGGGTATAATTGAGGTTATTTTTCGATTATGAATATGGATACGAATACTTATGCCTAATGTTACTAAACCTTTAAATATCATTTTTGCTGGTACGCCCGATTTTGCCGCCACTCACTTAAAGGCTCTTATTAGTTCGGAACATAATGTGGTCGCCGTTTTTACGCAACCCGATCGCCCTGCTGGTCGTGGTAATAAATTAACAGCAAGCCCTGTTAAGCAGCTCGCAATCGAGCACAATTTACCCGTTTATCAACCTGCCACGCTAAAAAAAGAAGAGAATCAAAAAATCATTGCCGATCTCAATGCCGATATTATGATTGTGGTTGCCTATGGACTGATTTTGCCACAAGCGGTATTGGATATGCCTAAACTGGGTTGTTTAAATGTGCACGGTTCGTTATTACCTCGTTGGCGTGGTGCTGCGCCAATTCAACGTGCTTGTTGGGCGGGCGATGAGCAAACAGGCATTACCATTATGCAGATGGATGCAGGGCTTGATACGGGCGATATGCTATATAAGCTGACCTGCCCAATTGAGCAGACCGATACTAGCGCATCGCTATACGAAAAACTGGCAAAATTAGGACCGCAAGCGTTGCTTGA
Organism: Gilliamella sp. Pra-s60; assembly: GCF_009795755.1. Classification (NCBI taxonomy): domain Bacteria; kingdom Pseudomonadati; phylum Pseudomonadota; class Gammaproteobacteria; order Orbales; family Orbaceae; genus Gilliamella; species Gilliamella sp. Pra-s60. The sequence goes on from NZ_WTFA01000017.1 coordinate 798, forward strand.
TACATTGGCCTTACTCACTGAACAAAAAATCCAACCCGAAAAGCAAGATCCATCACAAGCAACTTATGCCGAAAAATTATCAAAACAAGAAGCTAAACTCGATTGGAATTTGCCTGCAGAACAACTGGAGCGTTGCGTTCGGGCTTTTAATCCATGGCCAGTGAGTTATTTTGAGGTTAATGGTGAGCCGGTAAAAGTATGGCAAGCCGATGTGGTAAAAATGGCGTCAAAACAGCCTGCGGGTACAATTTTGCAAGCCGATAAAAATGGCATTTGTATTGCAACTCGCAACGGTGCATTGAATATGACCCTTTTACAACCCGCAGGCAAAAAACCAATGTCCGCCCAAGATTTGTTAAACTCACGCAAAGCTTGGTTTACGGTTGGCGAAAAACTAAATACACGTTAATCGATTAATGTATAAAATTACAGGATGCTATATCCTGTAATTTTATCGTTTTTTAGCCAATAAGGTTGCAAACCTTAATTTGATTCGGTTTCCATGTATATCCGTTTTATGCAGTTGCCCAACCTCTTCGTTATATTTTAGTATTTCCCAATCTTGGTAATATTGGCGCAATTCGTTTTCTTTAAAAGTAAATGAAAACCCAACAGAGCAAGGGTAATCAGGCGTAGACATGGCGCTGACAATTAAATTATATCCCCCTGATTTGGTGATTTTTTGCATGTTATCAATAATAGCTGGAATTTTTTCGGGTTGTAAAAACATCATAACAACGGTCGAAAGAATAAAATCATATTCGCCCTGTAAATTTGCTTGATTGATATCATAAACCATTGCATTAATGTGTTTAAGGTTATCATCATTAATAATTTGTTGTAAGTTTCCAATACTGAGTTCTGATTTATCAACAGCGGTCACATCAAAGCCTTGTAACTGCAAATAGACTGAATTACGACCTGAACCGCAACCTAAATCTAATGCCTTTCCTGCTTGGATAAGCTTTGTTGCGCTAAGTACCTCAGAGTGGGTTTTGGTCATTTGGTATTTTTTTTGAGTATAATCCTCAGGCAAACAATAAAAAGCTAACTGACACTGTAAGTCATCTGATATTTCGGCAATGCGGTGCCATTGCTGTGGCAATATAAATGGCGGTTGCTGCTGAGTATCAAAATAATGTTTAGAGATTACCTCGCCTTGTTCCGTTAACATTTCAAAATCAATACTTCCTTTTAAAATTTGTAATTTTGCCCATGTACCAATTTGGGTATTATGCTTTTGACGAAACAACGCAGGTAAGGTACCAGCATTCCAAATAGGTAATGTTTTGTAACAAACTAAATTATCCAAAATGATGTCTCCTATTCCTATAAGGATAATAGTTGACTATTATAGTAGGATATTGATGTGGTAAACAATCATTTCTTTTAAACAATGAAATAAAAACCTATCAACGAAAATAAATTATAGTGGCGAAGTTGGCTTGATCAACATATAATCGTCATCATCCTAGACTATATAGTGAAAATTAGAGGAATAATTTATGGGATTTTTAACAGGTAAACGTATACTCGTTACTGGTGTTGCAAGTAATCGTTCAATTGCTTACGGTATTGCACAAGCAATGCATCGTGAAGGCGCTGAACTCGCTTTTACTTATCAAAATGATAAATTAAAAACACGTGTTGAAGATTTTGCCGCTGATTTCGGTTCTAAAATCGTTTTACCTTGCGATGTTGCTCATGATGAAAGTATTAATGAACTTTTTACTGAACTTGCAAAAACATGGGATAAATTTGATGGTTTTGTTCATGCTATCGCTTTTGCACCTGGCGATCAATTAGATGGCGATTATGTTAATGCGGTTACCCGTGAAGGTTTTGCTATTGCCCATGATATCAGTGCTTATAGCTTTGTAGCTATGGCTAAAGCATGCCGTTCAATGCTGAACCCAAATTCAGCATTAGTGACTCTTTCTTATCTTGGTGCGGAACGTGCTATTCCTAACTATAATGTGATGGGTCTTGCTAAAGCGTCGTTAGAGGCCAATGTTCGCTATATGGCAAATGCTATGGGTCCTCAAGGCGTTCGTGTTAATGCGATTTCTGCAGGTCCAATTCGTACGCTTGCAGCATCTGGTATTAAAGATTTTAAAAAGATGCTATCTCACTGTGAATCAGTAACGCCAATCCGTCGTACTGTGACAATTGAAGATGTGGGTAATTCAGCAGCATTCTTATGTTCAAACCTTTCATCAGGTATTACTGGTGAAGTGATTCATGTCGATGGTGGATTTAGCATTGCGGCGATGAATGAGTTAGAACTTAAATAAGATTGATTCCTAACACTAAAAAAAGGCATCAATGGTTATCTTGATGCCTTTTTTAATGATAGTTAATAACAAATTATTATCTTCCTATGTTATGTTATTCTTTTGTTAGTTTTCAATTAAATAGAAAATTTAGAATACATAACTCCTTTTTTCCGCTAAAATCTAAAGTAATTTGCTCAATACAAGTCTGTTGGAGAAAAAATGAAAATAGCAAAAAATACCGTGGTTAGTTTGGCATACCAAGTACGCACTAAAGATGGCGTGTTAGTTGATGAAGCTACAGCTACTGCACCACTTGAATATTTACAAGGTGCAGGTAACTTATTACAAGATCTCGAAAATACATTAGAAGGCCATCAAGTTGGCGATAAATTTGATGTCGAAATCATTAACGCTTATGGTGACTTTAATGATTCGCTTGTACAAAATGTTCCGCGTGATGTGTTTGTGGGTGTTGATGAACTAGAAGTCGGTATGCGCTTTTTTGCTGATACTGATCAAGGTTCTTTACCTGTTGAAATTACCGCTATTGATGGCGATACCGTAACTATCGATGGTAATCATATGTTAGCCGGCCAAGATTTACAATTTAATGTTGAAGTTTTAGCAATTCGTGAAGCGACAGAAGAAGAAATCGCACACGGTCATATTCATGGTGCTCACGGACACGATCATGGGCACGGCGGTTGCGGTTGTGGCGGTCATGCTCATGAAGAAGACGATGAAGATCATGGTTGTTGTGGCGGCGGTCATGGTGGATGTGGTTGTCACTAGTTCTATTGCTAATCGATATTTAAAAGCGCTTTATAGCGCTTTTTCTTTTTTTGTAAAATTGTGTAAAACGGTTTGTTTTTTTGTGAAATAACGCCGAATATTTTCTTTTTCGAGTTTATTCAATTAGTCATTCATTCATAATTTACTTTTAATCACTAAATAAAAGTACAATGCCTTTGCAATATCCCCAATTAATGCCGCGTGAAAAGTTATTAAAATTTGGTGTTGAAGCATTAAGTGACGCTGAACTCTTGGCGCTATTTTTACGAACAGGTACACGTGATTTGCCTGTTTTGGAGTTGTCACAACGTTTATTAAATGATTTTGGTTCTTTGTATAATTTAATTAATGCAAGTCATCATGACTTTTGCCAAAAACATGGCTTAGGTACCGCTAAGTATACACAGTTAAAAGCTGTTGTTGAACTTTCATCTCGTTATTTGAAAGTAAAAATGACGCACGAAAATTCGCTTTCTTCACCATCAGTAACACATCATTATTTAGCTAGTCGTTTAGCCAATAAAGATCGTGAAATTTTTATGGTGATTTTTTTAGATAACCAACATCATGTTATTTCGTCGGAAGAGATGTTTATTGGCACCTATAATTGTGTAGAAGTCCACCCGCGTGAAGTTGCCAGACGCGCACTACAACATAATGCAGCCGCATTAATTTTAGCGCATAATCACCCTTCAGGCATAGCAGAACCGAGTCAAGCAGATCGCCATCTTACTCAAAAAATAGAAGAAGTTTGTGAATTGGTTGATATTCGAGTTATAGATCATATTGTTATCGGCAAAGGTGAATATGTCTCTTTTGCTGAGCGTGGATGGATTTCGTAGTGGTTTTTACTTACAATGTAGCTTAATTAACTAATCTATATATGAATCTATTTTATGAACCAACAATTAGAATTACTTGAGACCAAAGTGGCTTTTCAAGAAATCACCATTGAAGAGCTTAATCAAATGGTAACCAATTTACAAGCAGATGTAAGTAAGCTAAAAGAACAATTAGCGTTATTATCGCAAAAACTACAAGCAACACAGCCATCAAATATTGCTAGCTTATCTGAAGAAACACCACCACCTCATTATTAATAGCAGTTGTATGGTGACAATCAGCATTGCCATTTAATGACTTTTTAATGATAGGTATTATCAAGATAATACAGAATTGATGATTGATACCCAATTTAAGTAAGTTATCAATTTGATATTAAAGCTAATAAAAATAAAGTAGACAATAAAAAACCGGCATAAAGCCGGTTTTGATGCACAATGATTTAAAACTATTCAGCTGCTGCTTCTGCTTCTACTGCAGGGCGATCAACTAATTCGATATAAGCCATTGGAGCATTATCTCCATCACGGAAACCACATTTTAAAATGCGTACATAACCGCCAGGACGGGTAGCAAAACGTGGACCTAAATCTGAAAATAATTTTTTAACTGTATCTTTATCACGGATACGAGCAAAAGCCAGACGGCGATTAGCTACGCTATCGCTTTTGGCTAGCGTAATTAACGGTTCAACAACACGACGCAACTCTTTTGCTTTAGGCAATGTAGTTTTGATGATTTCATGTTCAACAAGTGAACTAGTCATGTTACGAAACATTGCTTGACGATGGCTGCTATTTCGGTTCAGTTGACGACCACTTTTACGATGGCGCATAACTTTATCCTTCTTATATAAATTTTATCTTAGTCTTCAACAATACTTGCTGGTGGCCAGTTCTCAAGACGCATGCCTAAAGATAAACCACGAGATGCGAGCACGTCCTTAATTTCAGTAAGTGATTTCTTACCAAGATTAGGGGTTTTAAGTAACTCAACTTCAGTACGTTGTACTAAATCACCAATATAATGAACTGCTTCTGCTTTTAAGCAATTAGCAGACCGAACAGTTAATTCCAAATCATCTACTGGACGTAATAGAATTGGATCAAATTCCGGTTTATCTTCTTTCACTTCTGGTTGACGTACATCACGTAAATCAACGAAAGCTTCAAGTTGTTCAGCCAAAATAGTTGATGCACGACGAATAGACTCTTCAGGATCGATAGTACCATTGGTTTCCATATCGATAACAAGTTTATCTAAATCTGTACGTTGTTCCACACGAGCCGCATCAACAGAATATGCAATGCGTTCTACAGGACTATAACATGCATCAACTAACAGACGACCAATTGGTCGTTCTTCATCTTCTGACTTAACGCGAGCAGAAGCAGGGACATAACCACGTCCTCGTTGTACACGAATACGCATACTAATTGAAGCATTTGCATCAGTAAGATGACAAATTACTAAATCAGGATTAACAATCTCAACATCACCATCATGAGTGATATCAGACGCAGTCACTGCACCAATACCTGATTTGTTTAAAGTCAGCATAACATCATCTTTAGTATGTACACGCACTGCTAATTTTTTCAAATTAAGCAAAATATCAAGTACATCTTCTTGAACGCCTTCTTTAGTACTGTACTCATGCAGAACACCGTCAATTTCAACTTCGGTTACTGCATATCCCGGCATAGATGATAATAAAATGCGGCGTAGTGCATTACCTAAAGTATGACCAAAACCACGCTCAAGTGGCTCTAAAGTCACTTTGGCATGTGTTTGGCTGTATTGAACAACATCAACTAGGTGAGGTTTTAAAAACTCTGTTACAGAACCCTGCATTATGTCCTCTCTTAAGTGCTAAACTTTACTTAGAGTAAAGTTCGACGATCAAATGTTCGTTGATGTCAGCAGATAAATCTGAACGTTCTGGTAAGCGTTTAAATACGCCTTCCATTTTGCTAGCATCAACTTCTAACCATGTTGGTTTTTCACGTTGTTCAGCTAGCTCTAAAGCGGCTTTAATACGTGCTTGTTTTTTTGATTTTTCGCGAACACTGATCACATCTTCAGGTGAAACTTGATAAGATGCAATATTCACAACGCGACCATTAACAAGAACAGCTTTATGACTAACTAATTGACGAGCTTCAGCGCGAGTTGCACCAAATCCCATGCGATAAACAACATTATCTAAGCGACGCTCTAAAAGACCAAGTAGGTTTTCACCAGTGTTGCCTTTAATTCGCGCTGCGCTTTTGTAGTAATTACGGAATTGACGTTCTAAAATTCCATAAATACGTCTAACTTTTTGTTTTTCACGTAACTGAACACCATAATCTGATAAACGCGGTTTACGCGCACCATGCTGTCCAGGAGCTTGTTCTAATTTACATTTACTATCAACCGCTCGGACTCCAGATTTAAGGAATAAATCTGTACCTTCACGACGACTTAATTTGAGCTTTGGTCCCAAATATCTTGCCATTTTATTTCTCCAATAATCCTAAACATTCAATGTTTAATAAAAATTAAACACGACGTTTCTTTGGTGGACGACAACCGTTATGAGGAATCGGAGTAACATCAGTAATGTTAGTGATGCGATAACCCGCCGCATTTAATGCACGAATTGTTGACTCACGACCAGGACCAGGTCCTTTAACCATAACTTCCAGATTCTTAATTCCGTAATCTTTGACGGCTTCAGCACAACGTTCCGCTGCCACTTGAGCTGCAAAAGGTGTTGACTTACGAGAGCCACGGAAACCAGAACCACCAGCGGTTGCCCAACCTAACGCATTACCTTGACGATCGGTAATAGTTACAATTGTATTGTTGAATGATGCATGAATATGAGCTATACCATCAGAAACTTGCTTTTTTACACGTTTACGTGTACGAACAGGTGTCTTTGCCATTTAATTATACCTCAATTATTTCTTGATTGGCTTACGCGGTCCCTTACGGGTACGTGCGTTAGTCTTTGTGCGTTGACCACGGACTGGAAGTCCACGACGGTGACGCATGCCACGATAACAACCAAGGTCTAATAAACGCTTGATACTCATAGTTACTTCACGACGTAAATCACCTTCAACTGTGAATTTAGCGACTTGTTCACGTAACTTTTCAATCTGATCTTCAGATAGTTCTCTGATCTTAACATGTTCAGGAATACCAGCTTCAGCACAAATTGTCTTAGCGCGGGTACTTCCGATACCATAAATCGCTTGTAAAGCAATCACAGCATGTTGTTGATCAGGAATGTTAATGCCTGCTATACGGGCCACTATGCACTCCTTTATTGTTAATGTTCAGTGAATTCACCATACTGAAAAGCCCGTTTTCAGGATACTCAAACAGTGAATCCACAAATAAATCTAGGCTGGCTATTCTAGCCAGCTTTACTATACTTTGGCAAGTAAAATATGCAAAAGCACAACTTTACGGCTAAATAAATTAACCTTGACGTTGCTTGTGTTTACCTTCAACGCAAATAACACGAACGATGCCATTACGTTTAATGATTTTACAATTTCTGCATAATTTCTTGACTGAAGCACGAACTTTCATTTTTTTCTCCGTAACTTCTGGCTAACTTATCGGCCGTAGCCTTTAAGGTTCGCTTTCTTTAACACTGACTCATAACGATTTGGCATCATTAAAGTCTGTACTTGTGCCATAAAATCCATGATTACAACAACAACGATTAATAAAGATGTCCCACCAAATTGAACGGGAACATTCATTGCGGTTGTCATAAACATTGGAACCAAACATACAAAAGTAATGTAGATTGCGCCAATTAGCGTTAAACGAGTCATTACTTTGTCAATGTACTTAGATGTTTGTTCACCTGGACGGATACCTGGAATAAATGCACCAGATTTTTTAAGCTGATCTGCTGTTTCTCTTGGATTGAAAACCAATGCCGTATAGAAGAAACAAAAGAAGATAATCGCCGCCGCAAAAAAGATAATGTATAACGGTTGATCATGAGAAAAATATTGCCCTATAAGAACAACAAAATATCGCCAACCTTCACCGTCTCCTTGGAACCAAGAAGCCATCATTGATGGTAACATCGCTATTGTTGAAGCAAATATTGCAGGAATAACCCCAGCCATATTGATCTTTAACGGTAAATGCGTACTTTGTGCAGCATACACACGGCGACCTTGTTGTCGTTGCGCATAGTTAACAACAATACGTCGTTGACCACGTTCAACAAACACAACAAAGTAAGTCACACCCACCACTAAAGCTGCGACCACTAATAATAAAATCGGATGCAATGAACCAGAACGAGCTTGTTCAATTGTTTCATATATAGCATGAGGAAGACCTGCCACAATACCAGCAAAGATAATGATTGAAATACCATTACCTACGCCTCTTTCTGTGATCTGTTCACCTAGCCACATAAGAAACATAGTACCAGTAACTAAGCTAACCGATGCAATAAAATAGAAAGAAAATCCTGGATTAATAACAACACTGCCATAATTAGGAATGTTTGGTAAACCAGTCGCAATACCAACAGCTTGCACAATCGCTAAGGCCAATGTGCCATAGCGAGTGTACTGACTAATCTTTTTACGACCAGATTCACCTTCTTTCTTTAATTCTGCTAACTTTGGACTAATTGCCGTTAATAACTGCACAATAATTGACGCAGAAATATAAGGCATTATTCCCAATGCAAAAATTGAAGCACGGCTTAAAGCACCACCAGAGAACATATTGAACATATCTACAATGCCATTTGATGATGCTTTTGCTAGCATGTCCGATAACGCTTTAGTATCAATACCAGGAACGGGAACATAAGAACCAAGACGAAAAACAATAAGCGCTAAAAGCACAAACATTAAGCGTCTTTTAAGCTCACCACTACCGCCTCGTGTACTTTGAAAATCTAATCCTGGTTGCTTTGCCATCTTTCTACTTATTCCTCAATTTTTCCGCCAGCAGCTTCAATTGCAGCTTTAGCACCTTTAGTCACACGAATACCGCGAACAGTTACTGGTTTAGTTACTTCGCCAGATAACATAATTTTTGCATATTCAATTTGTGAGTTGATCACATTTGCAACTTTTAAGCTATTTAGGTCAACAATATCGCCTTCAACTTTCATTAAATCAGAAAGACGAACTTGAGCTGTAACTTGAGCTTTACGTGAGGTAAAACCAAATTTTGGCAAACGACGATATAAAGGCATTTGACCACCTTCAAAGCCGCGACGAACGCCACCACCTGAACGAGATTTTTGACCTTTGATACCACGAGTACCAGTTTTACCTAGACCAGAACCGATTCCTCGGCCTACACGTTTTGGTGCATGCTTTGAACCTTCAGCAGGAGATAAAGTATTTAAACGCATTACTATTACTCCTCTACTTTAACCATGTAATAAACTTGGTTTACCATACCGCGAATCGCAGGAGTATCCTCACGCTCAACAGTATGACCAATACGACGTAATCCAAGACCAACTAACGTCGCTTTATGCTTCGGTAGACGACCAATAGAACTACGAGTTTGTGTAATTTTAATTGTTTTTGCCATGGCTAATTACCCCAAAATTTCTTCGACGGTTTTACCACGCTTAGCAGCAACCATTTCAGGTGATTTCATGTTTTCTAAGCCATCAATTGTTGCACGAACCACGTTAATTGGGTTAGTAGAACCATATGCTTTAGCTAGAACGTTACGAACACCTGCAACTTCTAAAACGGCACGCATCGCACCACCGGCGATAATACCAGTACCTTCTGATGCTGGTTGCATATAAACACGAGAACCTGTGTGAGCACCTTTAACTGGATGCTGTAAAGTATCGTTATTTAAAGCAACATTAATCATATTGCGACGTGCTTTTTCCATTGCTTTTTGAATTGCTGCTGGCACTTCACGTGCTTTACCATATCCAAAACCTACGCGGCCATTACCGTCACCAACAACTGTTAGTGCAGAAAAACTAAAAATACGACCACCTTTTACGGTTTTAGAAACTCGGTTAACTGCGATTAGTTTTTCCTGCAGTTCACCAGCTTGTTTTTCGATGTTTGACATCTTTAACTCCTACCTTAGAACTGTAGGCCAGCTTCGCGAGCAGCATCTGCTAGCGCCTGAACTCGACCATGATATTGGAAACCTGAACGATCAAATGAAACTTCTTTGATATCTTTCGCTAATGCACGTTCAGCAATTGCTTTACCAACCGCTGCTGCTGCATCTTTGTTTCCGGTGTATTTTAAACTTTCACTGATAGCTTTTTCTAATGTAGAAGCTGCTGCCAGTACTTCTGATCCGTTTGGTGCGATAATCTGCGCATAAATATGACGCGGAGTACGGTGAACCACTAAGCGAGTTGCAAGTAGTTCATGCATCTTGCGACGCGCTTTAGTTGCACGACGGATACGAGCTGATTTCTTATCCATAGTGTTACCTTACTTTTTCTTAGCTTCTTTAGTACGCACAACTTCATCTGCGTAACGAACACCTTTACCTTTATAAGGCTCAGGACGACGATAAGCACGGATATCAGCAGCTACTTGTCCAATTAACTGTTTATCAGCACTTTTTAGTACGATTTCAGTTTGAGAAGGACATTCAGCTGTTACACCTGCAGGTAATTGATGTTCTATTGGATGAGAATATCCAAGAGATAAACCAATTGCATTACCTTTCACTTGTGCACGATAACCGACACCAACTAGCTGAAGTTTTTTAGTAAAACCTTCAGTAACACCAATAACCATTGCATTAATCAACGCACGAGCAGTACCTGCTTGAGCCCAAGCATCAGCAAAACCATCACGAGGAGCAAATTTAATTTGACCTTCTTCTTGATTAATAACAACAGCGTTGTTTATTGTGCGAGATAACTCGCCATTTTTACCTTTAATCGTAATTACCTGACCATTGAGTTTTACCTCTACGCCAGCAGGAACAACGACAGGTGCTTTTGCAACACGAGACATTTTTTTCTCCCTTACGCTACGTAGCAGATAATTTCACCACCAAGACCTGCTTGGCGTGCTGCACGATCAGTCATAACACCTTTAGAAGTAGAAACAACTGCGATACCTAGTCCAGCCATTACTTTTGGCAATTCGTCTTTGCGTTTATAAATACGTAGACCTGGACGGCTAACACGTTTGATGCTTTCTACAACAGCTTTACCTTGGAAATATTTTAAAGTAATTTCCAATTCTGGCTTAGTGTCACCAACAACTTTATAGTCCCCAATATAACCTTCTTCTTTTAGCACATTGGCAATTGCCACTTTTAGCTTAGAGGAAGGCATGGTGACTGCAACTTTATTCGCAGATTGACCGTTACGAATACGGGTCAACATATCTGCAATAGGATCTTGCATGCTCATCTATAACACTCCCCTGATTACCAACTTGCCTTTTTAAGACCAGGAATCTCACCACGCATGGCTGATTCACGAACCTTAATACGGCTTAAACCAAACTTACGAAGGACGCCATGAGGACGACCAGTTTGACGACAACGACGACGTTGACGTGATGGACTAGAATCACGAGGAAGCGTTTGCAATTTAAGCACTGCATTCCAACGATCTTCATCTGATGCATTAAGATCAGAGATAATCGCTTTTAATTCTTGACGCTTTGCAAAATATTTTTCTGCTAGCTTTACGCGTTTCTTATCGCGTTCAATCATTGATTGTTTAGCCATTATGCCCTACCTTACTTACGAAATGGGAAGTTAAAGGCAGATAATAAAGCTCGGCCTTCTTCATCTGATTGTGCAGTTGTTGTGATAGTGATATCTAAACCACGAACACGATCAACTTTATCATAATCGATTTCAGGGAAAACGATTTGCTCACGAACACCCATGCTATAGTTACCACGACCATCAAAAGATTTTGCGCTTAAACCACGAAAATCTCGAGTACGAGGAAGAGCAATATAAACTAGACGTTCAAAAAATTCCCACATACGTTCGCCACGTAAAGTCACTTTACAACCAATAGGATACCCTTGACGGATTTTAAAACCAGCAACTGATTTGCGTGCTTTTGTGACAAGTGGTTTTTGACCACTGATTGCAGCTAAATCTGCAACCGCATTATCTAATAATTTCTTATCAGTAATTGCTTCACCCACACCCATATTCAAGGTGATCTTTTCGATCCGAGGGACTTGCATGACAGATTTGTAGCCAAACTGTTCTTGCAGTTTATTTACTACCTGTGCTTTGTAGTAATCATGCAGTTTCGCCATCGTACACTCCAAATTACTTAATTGATTAATTCATTAGTAGACTTATAAAAACGGACTTTTTTACCGTTCTCAATACGAAAGCCTACGCGATCTGCTTTGCCTGTAGCCGGGTTAAAAATTGCGACATTAGAAACATTAATAGCTGCTTCTTTCTCAACAATTCCACCTTCTTGATTTAATGCTGGTACTGGTTTTTGGTGTTTTTTAACCAAATTAATACCTTCAACAATCACTTTGCCTGTAGACAAAACGCTTTTTACTTTACCGCGTTTACCTTTATCTTTACCAGTTAACACGATAACTTCATCTTCTCGACGGATTTTCGCTGCCATTACCCGCTCCTTACAGTACTTCTGGTGCTAATGAAATGATCTTCATAAACTTCTCAGAACGAAGTTCACGAGTGACCGGTCCAAAAATACGCGTACCAATCGGTTGCTCACTGTTATTATTTAAAATAACACAAGCATTACGATCGAAACGAATGACAGATCCATCAGGGCGACGAACACCTTTTCTTGTGCGCACAACAACAGCCTTAAGTACATCACCTTTTTTAACTTTACCACGTGGAATTGCTTCTTTAATGGTAACTTTGATGATATCACCAACCGCTGCATAACGACGGTGTGATCCACCGAGAACTTTGATACACATTACACTACGTGCGCCAGAGTTATCGGCAACATCTAGCCTTGTCTGTTCTTGGATCATTTTAATGCTCCGTATAAATAAATTATTGTCTAATCTACCTTCATCCACCTCAACTACCATGGATAAGAATAGACAACCAAAAACCCACTTACGTGAGGGCGAATAGTATAACACCACTCAAATAAAATGGATAGCATAAAATAAACGGCCGTTGAGCCGTTTATTATATTATGTACAGTTTTTAATCAAAAAAGATTAGATAACTGCTTTTTCAACGATTCGAACAAGAGTCCAAGATTTGGTTTTTGATAATGGACGACACTCTTTAATTTCTACAGTATCACCAATACCACACTCGTTGTTTTCATCATGTACATGCAATTTAGTCGTACGTTTAATGAACTTACCATATAACGGATGCTTCACTTTACGTTCAATAGCAACAGTAACAGATTTATCCATTTTGTCGCTAATAACACGACCTTGCTGAGTACGAATTTTTACTTCAGTAGTCATATTACGCACCCGCCTTTTCAGTTAATAACGTTTTAACACGTGCAATATTACGACGCACTTGTTTTAACATATGAGTTTGTGTTAACTGACCTCCAGCTAATTGCATACGTAAGTTAAATTGCTCACGTAATAAATTAAGAAGTTCAGTATTTAACTCTTCAACGCTTTTTTCGCGTAGCTCTTTTGCTTTCATTTACATCACCGTCTTAATCACAAAGGTGGTTTTAATTGGCAGTTTTGCAGCTGCCAACGCAAATGCTTCACGAGCAACTTCTTCCGGTACACCGTCCATTTCATAAAGGACTTTACCTGGTTGAATCTGTGCAACCCAGTATTCAACGTTACCCTTACCTTTACCCATACGCACTGCAAGCGGTTTTTCAGTAATTGGTTTATCAGGGAAAACTCGAATCCAGATTTTACCTTGACGCTTAACTGCACGAGTCATTGCACGACGTGCCGCTTCGATCTGGCGCGCAGTCAAACGACCACGACCCACAGCCTTAAGACCGAATGTACCGAAACTAACGTCAGTACTTACAGCAAGACCACGATTGCGGCCCTTGTGCACTTTACGGAATTTTGTACGCTTTGGTTGTAACATCAGCGACGCTCCTTATTGTTTTCGGCCTTTGCGCTGCTTTTTCGGTTGAGCAGCAGGTTGTTTTTCTGCTTGTTCAACGGCAGCCATACCACCAAGGATCTCACCTTTGAAGATCCACACTTTAACACCAATAATACCGTAGGTAGTTAATGCTTCAGACAAACCATAGTCGATATCAGCTCGTAATGTATGTAAAGGTACGCGACCTTCACGATACCACTCGCTACGAGCAATTTCAGCGCCGCCTAAACGACCACTTACTTCAACTTTGATACCTTTAGCACCTGCCTTCATTGCATTTTGAACCGCACGTTTCATAGCACGACGGAACATAACGCGGCGTTCTAACTGAGAAGTGATACTATCAGCAACTAATTTAGCATCTAGTTCTGGTTTACGAACTTCAGCAATATTAATTTGTACTGCAACATCACGTTTTTCTCTTTTGTCTTTATATTTATTGACAATAGAAGCTACGGCATTACGTAATTTTTCAACGTCCTCGCCTTTTTTACCAATCACAATACCCGGACGAGCAGTATGAATAGTAATGCGAACGTTAGTTTCTGCTGAACGGTCGATCACAATTTTAGAGATAGACGCTTGAGCTAATTCTTTATTTAAGAATTCACGTACTCTAAAATCACTTTCTAAATTATCAGCGAATGTCTTTGTACCCGAATACCATGTAGATGTCCAAGGCTTGACAATGCCTAATCGGATACCATTTGGATTTACTTTTTGACCCATTGCTATTCTCCAGCCTAGCGATCTGAGACGATCACGGTGATGTGACTCGTACGCTTCAAAATTCGATCTGCACGACCTTTCGCACGAGGCATAATACGCTTCATGGTTGGGCCTTCATCTACGAAAATTTTCGCAACTGTTAGATCATCAATATCAGCACCATCGTTATGCTCTGCATTAGCAATAGCAGACTCTAATACTTTTTTAACAAGTACAGCCGCTTTTTTATTGGTGTACGTTAAAATATCTAGTGCCTGAGACACTTTCTTACCGCGAACAAGATCTGCAACTAAGCGAACTTTTTGTGCAGAAGAACGAGCGTGGCGGTACTTTGCAATTGTTTCCATCTCTTTCTCCTACTTATTTCTTCTTAGCTTTCTTATCAGCTGCGTGACCGCGATAAGTACGAGTCGGCGCGAATTCACCCAATTTATGACCAACCATTTCGTCGGAAACATAAACTGGAACGTGCTGACGACCATTATGGACAGCGATGGTCAAACCGATCATGTTAGGAAAGATCGTTGAACGACGGGACCAAGTACGAATTGGTTTCTTGTCCCCGCTTTCCACCGCTTTCTCTACCTTCTTCAGCAAGTGTAGGTCAATAAAAGGACCCTTCTTGAGAGAACGTGGCATAGCTAATCCTCTATATTAATTATTTCTTATTGCGACGGCGAACAATGTACTTATCAGTACGTTTGTTGCTACGCGTTTTCAATCCTTTGGCTTTTTGACCCCATGGAGACACAGGATGTTTACCAAAGTTACGACCTTCACCACCACCATGTGGATGGTCTACCGGGTTCATTGCTGTACCACGAACAGTAGGACGAATACCACGCCAGCGCGAAGCACCCGCTTTACCTAATACGCGAAGCATATGCTCTGAATTACCCACTTCACCGATAGTAGCTCGGCAATCAGATAATACTTTACGCATTTCACCTGAACGCAAACGTAATGTTACATATGCACCATCACGAGCAACGATTTGAACATAACTACCAGCAGAGCGAGCAAGTTGTCCGCCTTTACCTGGTTTCATTTCAATATTATGTACGGTAGAACCGACTGGAATATTACGCATTGGTAAACAGTTACCTGTTTTAATCGATGCGTCAACACCAGATTGGATCTGATCACCTGCTTTTAAGCCTTTAGGCGCTAAAATATAACGACGTTCACCGTCTTTATATAAAACCAATGCAATATTTGCACTACGGTTTGGATCATATTCCAAACGTTCAACAACTGCTGGAATACCATCTTTATTACGCTTAAAATCGACAATACGATAATGTTGTTTATGACCACCACCAATATGACGGGTAGTGATACGACCATTATTATTGCGACCACCAGTTTTGCTTTTTGAATCAAGCAACGGTGCATAAGGCTTACCTTTATGCAACTCTGGGTTAACCACTTTAACAACGTGGCGACGACCCGGAGATGTAGGTTTACACTTAACAACTGCCATTGTTCTTACTCCTCCGAATTACTCAGCGACGCCAGCAAGGTCTAAATTTTGACCTTCTGCTAAAGTAACGTAAGCTTTTTTCCAGTCGCTACGGCGACCGATTTGTTGACCACGACGTTTTACTTTGCCTTTAACAACAAGTGTATTAACGTCATCTACTTTAACTTCAAATAGTTGTTCAACTGCGGCTTTAATCTCTCTCTTAGTAGCATCTTTAGCAACTTTCAATACTAATGTATTTGTTTTTTCCATTGAAATAGATGCTTTTTCAGAAACATGTGGTGCTCGCAGGACTTTAAGCAGACGCTCTTCACGAATCATGCTAACATCTCCTCTACTTGTTTAACAGCATCAACAGTGATAACTACTTTGTCAAATGCAATCAAACTAACTGGATCAATACCTGCTACATCACGCACATCAACTTTATGTAAGTTGCGTGCTGCTAAGAAAAGATTTTCATCAACTTCAGAAGCGATAATAAGAACATCATTAAGGTTCATATCATTTAATTTCTGAGTTAATAATTTAGTCTTAGGTGCTTCAACAGTAAATGTTTCAACAACAATTAAACGTTCTTGACGCACTAATTCAGAGAAAATACTCTTTAATGCACCACGATACATTTTGCGGTTAACTTTTTGGCTATGATCTTGTGGTTTTGCTGCAAATGTCACACCACCACTACGCCAAATTGGGCTCTTAATAGAACCTGAACGAGCACGACCTGTGCCTTTTTGACGCCATGGTTTTTTGCCTGAACCAGCGATTTCTGCACGAGTTTTTTGTGCACGAGAGCCCTGACGAGCAGCAGATGCATAAGCAACAACCACTTGATGAACTAACGCTTCATTAAACTCACGTCCGAAGGTAGTTTCGGAAACAGAAAGCGCTTTCGCGTCTTTTACTACTAATTCCATCTCTATCTCCTCGACGTTAAGCCTTGATTGCCGGTTTAACAATTACGTCACTATTGATTGCGCCAGGAACCGCACCTTTAATTAATAAAAGATTACGTTCAGCATCAACACGTACAATATCTAAGTTTTGAACAGTTACACGTTCATTACCTAAGTGACCTGCCATTTTACGACCTTTAAACACTTTACCCGGAGTTTGGTTTTGACCGATAGAGCCATGACCACGGTGTGCCAAAGAGTTACCATGAGTAGCATCTTGAGTACGGAAATTCCAACGTTTAGTCACGCCAGCAAAACCTTTACCTTTAGATGTCCCAGTAACATCAACTTTTTTAACGTCAGTAAAAATATCAACGTTAATACTTTGACCTACAGTAAATTCGCCTTCTTCAAAACGGAATTCCCATAGACCACGACCAGCTTCAACGCCAGCCTTAGCGAAATGACCTGCTTCAGGTTTGTTTACACGACTTGCTTTTTTGCTGCCAGTTGTAACCTGAATAGCTTGATAACCGTCATTCTCAAGTGTTTTAACTTGAGTAACTCGGTTGCTTTGAACTTCAACTACGGTGACAGGAATAGAAACACCTTCTTCAGTAAAGATTCGTGTCATTCCTACTTTACGACCGATTAAACCAATCATTGTTTCGACCTCTCAATCATTCAGCTTAGGATTAACCTAAACTGATCTGCACATCAACACCGGCAGCAAGGTCTAGACGCATTAAAGCATCAACTGTTTTTTCAGTTGGCTCAACGATATCAACTAGACGCTTATGAGTACGAATCTCATATTGATCACGTGCATCTTTATTAACATGCGGAGAAATCAATACAGTGAAACGTTCTTTGCGTGTCGGTAATGGAATAGGACCACGAACCTGCGCACCAGTGCGCTTCGCAGTTTCTACAATTTCAGCAGTTGATTGATCAATCAAACGATGATCAAACGCTTTTAACCGAATACGGATTCTTTGGTTCGACATGAGACCAGAGCTCCATTATTTAAAAGTTATAACAAAAGATTACTCCTCTTGCCCTGTTTCGATTGACAGGAGAGTGTAATCCGTTCTTTTTCGTAACCCCCAGATCGGAGGTATTGTTGATATAATTAACTGTTTTTAATTTAGTAATTATATCTTTTGTATCATTTGCTTATCCAAACACAATAAGCAAAGTGCTACTAATTATACGGCATTAGTGAACTAATGCAAGCGGTAATTAACAAATTGGTTTCTTATAATAAAAATCACACTATCATATTAAAGGTATTGAATTTTAAACGTCTAATACCAATTTTTTATAATTAATTATTTTTGGCAATCACATTGACCTTAATTAGAATGACAATGGCAAATTAATGATCTTCTTTAGCGTGATTAAGGCTATATCTTGGAATCTCAACTTCTAGATCTTCATTAGTAACACGTGCTTGGCAACTTAAACGACTATGTGGTTCAACTCCCCATGCTTTATCTAGCATGTCATCTTCTTGTTCATCACTTTGTTCAAGTGAATCAAATCCTTTACGAACAATACAATGACATGTGGAACACGCGCACGACATTTCACAAGCATGTTCTATCTCAATATCATTACGCAAAGCAACGTCTAAAATAGATTCACCTTCTTGTGCCTCGACAGTTTTTCCTTCTGGGCAAAGATCGGCGTTCGGTAAAAAGGTAATTTTTGGCATAATAATCTCGTTAGTTAAATCTCGTCAACTTTATGACCTGTTAAAGCGTGGCGAATTGACCTATCCATACGCTTAGCTGCAAAATCTTGTGTCACGTTATCAACAATTTTAATTTGTTCTGCAATTATTTGACTATCGTCTAATTCACTCGCTGCTTGTAATTGATGCTTAGCAACTAAAATTTGTTTAAGTTCTTTTTCATTCAATAAATCAGCATCTTTATCTAAAGCACTTTGTAAACTTTCGAGCACTCTAGCAGCTTCAACTTTTTGTTCGGCAAGCATTCTTACCTGTTTATCCTGCTGAGCATGACTAATTGAATCTTGAATCATGGTTGCAATTTCTTTATCACTCAATCCATAAGATGGTTTAACTTGAATTGAAGCTTCAACACCTGTTGATTTTTCCATTGCCGTAACGCTTAATAACCCATCCGCATCAACTTGAAAAGTTACACGAATATGTGCTCCTCCAGCAGGCATAGGAGGAATCCCTCGTAAAATAAATTTAGCCAGCGAACGACAATCACTAACACTTTCACGCTCACCTTGTAGCACATGAATCATCATGGCTGTTTGACCATCTTTAAAAGTAGTAAATTCTTGAGCCCTTGCACATGGAATAGTACTATTCCTTGGAATAATTCTTTCAACTAATTCCCCCATTGTTTCTATTCCTAGCGATAATGGAATAACATCAAGCAACAACATATCAGAATCAGGCTTATTTCCTACAAGAATATCAGCTTGAATAGCCGCACCAATTGCAACAACTTTGTCTGGATCAATAGAAGTTAACGGATTGGTTTTAAAATAATCACCTACTAATTCTCGTACTAAAGGAACACGAGTAGAACCTCCAACCATAACAACTTCAACTATTTCATCGACATTAATGTCTGCATCTTTTAACGCACGACGACAAACTGCCAAAGTACGTTTGACCAATGGCTCGATTAAGTATTGAAATTGCTGGCGAGTAATAGTCAACGACAGATTATCAAGAGAAAAGACAGCAGAATCTTGATGACTTAGCAAAATTTTTATTTCAGTAGCTTGATTACTAATTTTTTGATTAAGATAAGGATCTATATTATTAACCAATCCTAACTCTCTTTTTATATAGTCAGCAAGTAACCGATCAAAATCATCACCACCAAGTGCAGAATCACCACCAGTTGACAGAACTTCAAAAACACCTTGATGTAAACGTAAAATAGAGATATCAAATGTTCCACCACCTAAATCATAAACCGCAATAACACCTTCTTTTCCTGAATCTAAGCCATACGCAATTGCAGCAGCAGTCGGCTCATTTAATAATCGAAGAACATGTAAACCCGCTAATTTTGCGGCATCTTTCGTTGCCTGCCTTTGCGCATCATCAAAATAGGCAGGAACAGTAATAACAGCACCATCTATTTCCCCTTGCAAGCTCTGCCTTGCTCGCTCAGCTAAAGCAATCAAAATTTCGGACGAAACTTGTATTGGATTGACTTGACCATTAGGCAAGTTTAATAAAGGTACGCTATTTTCAGTTTGTGAAAAAGTATATGGAAAATGTGATAAATCTATATCAGATAAACTTCGCCCCATTAATCGCTTAATAGAGCTAACGGTATTTTGCGGATCATTAACGGCATTACTTTTAGCGTTTTTTCCCACTGTAATAACAGGGTTTTCATCATGATCAACACCATAATGGACAACTGATGGTAACAACGAATTACCATCTAAATCGGGCAATACTTCTGATTGACCACTGCGCACTGTTGCGACTAATGAATTAGTTGTACCAAGATCAATACCCACAGCAATACGACGTTGATGTGGCAGTGGGGTTTGTCCTGGCTCACTGATTTGTAATAATACCATTTAATCTATCTCTATCAATACGTTACTTATCTTAAATTATAAATCAAATTGTTTTTCTTGTAACTTTTCGATTTGTTCAATCAATCTAGTTAGGTAACGGATTTTATAAATTTGATTAAGTGCAATTTGCCAATCTTGCTTTGAGATAAATTGTAATAGCTCGTTATATATTGTTTTTTCACGTTTAATAATTTCTTCATGGAAACGATCTAAAGCCTCAAAATTAGATTGGTTTTCTATATCGTCAAGCTGTTCACGTAAAGAAAATTGTTCCATTAAAAAATCAGCATCATGAATAATATTTTGCTCAGTTGCCACATCAAAACCTTGCAAAGATAAAAAATACTCCGCCGCTTTGATCGGATTTTTCAAAGTTCGATAACCATCATTAATAGCGGCTGATTTTTGAATAACAGCCACT
Source organism: Gilliamella sp. Pra-s60 (assembly GCF_009795755.1). Taxonomy (NCBI): domain Bacteria; kingdom Pseudomonadati; phylum Pseudomonadota; class Gammaproteobacteria; order Orbales; family Orbaceae; genus Gilliamella; species Gilliamella sp. Pra-s60. The sequence goes on from NZ_WTFA01000017.1 coordinate 21,906, forward strand.
TTATCACTATCAGCTATAGTAGCAAAATTATCTGGGTGATACTGTCTTTGCAATTGTTGATAATGAGAGGTTAACTGTGCAACATCTACTGGTAATTGAGCTGGTAAACCTAATAATTCAAAATAATTAACCATAACTATGGTACCCAATTACACATTAAAGCTTTCGCCACAACCACATTCATGGTGTGCATTAGGATTATTAAACTTGAACCCCTCATTTAATCCTTCTTTGACAAAATCAAGTTCAGTGCCATCAATATAGACTAAACTTTTTTTATCAACGATAACTTTAACTTCTTTGTCTTCAAAGACACTATCATCATCGTTAATTACATCGGCAAACTCTAAGACATACGCCATTCCCGAACAACCCGATGTTTTAACGCCTAACCGGAGCCCAACGCCTTTTCCTCGATTTGCTAAAAAAGCCTGAACACGATTGGCTGCATTATTGGTTAACGTGATCGCCATTAACGTTGTCCTTTTTTAGTCTTATAGTCATCGATAGCAGCTTTAATTGCATCTTCAGCTAAAATTGAACAATGGATTTTAACTGGTGGCAATGCAAGCTCTTGTGCAATATCAGTATTTTTAATCGCTTCAGCTTCGTCTAATGATTTACCTTTTATCCATTCCGTCACCAAAGAACTTGATGCAATTGCACTACCGCAACCATACGTTTTAAACTTAGCATCTTCGATAATACCATTATCATTTACTTTAATTTGTAAACGCATCACATCGCCACACGCAGGGGCACCAACCATGCCACTACCGACATTAGGATCATTTTGATCAAACGAACCAACATTACGTGGATTTTCATAATGATCAACAACTTTTTCACTGTACGCCATAATTTACTCCTAATCTTAATGTGCTGACCATTTAATGGTTGACAGATCAATACCATCTTTAAACATTTCCCAAAGTGGGGACAAATTTCTAAGTTTACCAATTGATTCTTTAACTAGCTTAATCACATAATCAATTTCTTCTTCAGTCGAAAAACGACCAATTGAAAATCGAATTGAACTATGTGCTAGCTCATCATTAAGACCTAATGCTCTCAAAACATAAGACGGTTCTAAACTAGCAGATGTGCAAGCCGAACCAGATGAAACAGCCAAATCTTTCAAAGCCATCATCAAAGATTCACCTTCAATATAGGCAAAACTAACATTTAAAATATTTGGTACACTGTGCTCTAAAGAACCGTTAAGATAAACTTCTTCAATATCTTTTAAACCGTTCCATAAACGATTTTTAAGTGCCAACAAACGTGGCATTTCAGTTGCCATTACCTCTTTAGCAATATGATATGCTTCACCCATGCCAACAATTTGATGCACAGGTAAAGTACCAGAGCGCATACCCCTCTCGTGTCCACCACCATGCATTTGAGCTTCAATGCGTACACGAGGTTTACGCCTTACATAAAGTCCACCAATCCCTTTAGGACCATAAATTTTATGCCCCGAAAAGGACATCAAATCAACTTTTAACTTAGTTAAATCAATCGGCAATTTACCTACGCTTTGCGTTGCATCAACGTGAAAAACAATACCTCGTTCACGACACATATTGCCAATTTTTTCAATGTCTTGTATGACACCTGTTTCATTATTAACATGCATAATCGACACAACTGTTGTATCACTACGCATTGCGGATGCAAGTTTATCTAGATCAAGTATACCATTAGATTCTGGTGCCAAATAAGTTACCTCATAGCCTTCTCTTTCAAGTTGGCGACAGGTATCAAGCACAGCTTTATGCTCAGTTTTACAAGTAATAATATGCTTACCTTTGGCATGATTAAAATGAGCGGCACCTTTAATTGCTAAATTATCGGCTTCAGTTGCACCTGATGTAAAAACGATTTCGCGCGAATCTGCCCCGATCAAATCAGCAATCTGATTTCGGGCAATGTCAACGGCTTCTTCTGCTTGCCACCCAAACTTATGAGAACGAGACGCTGGATTACCAAAAATACCATCAGGAGTTAAATACTGCATCATTTTTTCAGCGACTCTAGGATCAACAGGCGTTGTGGCTGCATAATCCATATAAATAGGTAGTTTCATTAATTACTCCCAATTACAAATTCTATATTCTATTTTTATTAATTAATTTGGACGTGTTGTATATTACTTTGTCGATTAGCAACAGCTTTGACTTCTTGATTATTCACAAGCTCACTCAGTGTAATGCTCGTTAAAAAATCATCAATACGTTCACTTAATTCATTCCAAAGCGTATGCGTTAAACACCTAACCCCGCCTTGACAACCATCTTGCCCATGGCACTTTGTTGCATGAACTGTTTCATCAACAGCTTTAACAATTGAGCTAATAGCGATTTGATCCATACTACGACTAAGAATATAACCTCCGCCTGGACCTCTAACGCTTTGCACTAAACCATTTTTGCGTAACCGAGCAAATAATTGTTCAAGGTAAGAAAGCGAGATTTCTTGACGTTCTGAAATATCTGCAAGAGATACCGGTCCAGAATCAGCATGCAATGCGACATCAAGCATTGCTGTTACCGCATATCGTCCTTTTGATGTCAATTTCATTGATCATTCCTCTATATTTGGTAATACTTATTGTATATATCCGCTTAATTTAGTCAAGTATTTAGTTGAGTATTTTAGTAGGAATTACCCTATAGTTCATCGTCGACGAATCATAGCGTAATATGCTAATCTAATAAACTAAATTCATATGGGAGTTAAAGGATGAAATTAGTATTACGTTGTTTTTTGGTAACATGCCTAATATTCACAAGTAGTAGTTATGCAGATAATTCTGAAAAGAAACTGCGAGAACATTACCAAAAATGGCTTAATTCTTATCAAACACTTAATTTTGAAGAACAACAAACATTACTTTCAGCCATAAAAGATTACCCATTATATCCTTATGCCGCTGTACAATTTTTTCAAAACAACATAAAAATTGTTTCACCACAAACAGTCAGTAACTTTGTTAACCAGTACCATGATTTTCCACTAACGGCTTCATTAAGCCAATCTTACTTAACAGAATTAAGCAATCGTCAAGATTGGAACTCAATTATTTCATTTCCAAAAGACAACTCAATACTTTCTAATTGTCACTACCAATACGCATTATTACAACAAGGAAATGACAAAACAGCCTTTAGTACAATTGAATCACTTTGGATGACAGGTAAAGAACTTCCTTCGGCTTGCGATCCATTACTCAACGCATGGTCACAAGCAGGTAAACAAACGACTAAATTAATATTATTGCGTATTGAACTGGCTCTTGAAGAAAATAATCTAAAGTTAACCAAACATCTAGCAAACTTACTTGATAACAGTTATAAAACAACAAAAACAAATCTAGTGGCTGTACTAGATAACCCGAGAAAATTAGAAGATTTTTCAAAAAATATTAAAGCTAATACTTTCACTAAAAAAGTTGTCTTAGCATCATTTCCTCGCTTGGCAAAAGCAGACATAAACTTAGCTGCATCATTATTACCAAAACTAGTTAAACAACAGGCCTTAAATGAAGCAGAGCAAATTATGTTACAAAAAAGCTTAGCTAACCGCTACTTTAGTGATTCAGCAACGGACGAACAAATAAAATGGCGTGATAGCTACATAGCAAAATATCATGATACAGCATTAGTTGAAAAACGCATCCGACTTGCTATCGATGCTTATAACTTTACTGACATAGCTTATTGGATAGCACAATTACCCCCAGAAGATCAATTAAAAGAGGAATGGCAATATTGGCAAGCTCGAGTACTGCTAAATAAAAATCAAAAAAATGAAGCTAACAGCATTTTGAAAAAGCTCACAACCAACCGTGGATTTTATGGCATGATAAGTGCACAAACGCTTAATCAGCCTTATTCAATCAATAACCAATCAAAAAAAATCACACAATCAGAAATATCAGCATTAAAAAGAAAATATGATAATCAACCCTATGTAAAAAGAATCAACGAATTACGTTATTTAGGCATGGCATCAGAATCAGTCAAAGAATGGCGATATATGTTAAATAATCAAACAAATAAAGATGAATATATACTGTTATCTCAATATGCCTTACAAAAGGGATGGGGTGATCTTAGTATTCAAGCAACTATTGCTGGCAAGCTTTGGAATAACTGGACAGAACGTTTACCTATTATGTACAAAGACTTATATAATAATGCATTAAAAGAAAAAACCATTACGTTATCTTATGCTTTAGCTATTTCTCGTCAAGAAAGTGCACTTGATACTAACGCTAAGTCACCTGCTGGCGCTCGAGGGCTAATGCAATTAATGCCAGCAACAGCCAAAGAAACAGCTAAAAAAGTCAATTCAGTCACTTATGTTTCATCAGAGCAATTATTTAACCCGCTAACCAATATACAGTTAGGCACTTCGTATCTAAACACTGTTTATCTACAAAATAATAATAACCGTATATTATCTTCAGCAGCTTATAATGCAGGACCCAATAATGTTAAACGCTGGTTAAAAGCGAGCAACGGGAAACTTGATGCTGTCGCATTTATAGATAGTATACCATTTACAGAAACACGTAATTATGTCAAAAACGTATTAGTATATGATTATATTTATCAAATAATCCTAGGGCAAAAAAATGTCAATATTCTTAATTCAAATGAATTTAATAAACAATATTAACGGTGATTATAATGAAAACTAACGAATGGAAACAAACGGTTGAAATATTACACCAAGCATTTAATGATGGTTACTCACTTGATATATTAAAACTATTAATGACCGCTGATGAACGCGATGCACTAATCACTCGAGTCAAAATTGTACATTCACTCCTCGATGGCTCAATCAATCAACGCCAACTAAAAGAACAACTCAAAATTGGCATTGCAACAGTAACCAGAGGCTCCAATAGCCTTAAAGAATCAACACCTGAATTCAAAAAATGGCTAGAAAACAATTTATTAAAATCAGATAATTAAATATAACTGTCAATATCTATCAATAAATTGACTTATTTTGCTATGACAATAAATTTGATTGGATATTGACGCCACTTTCAGCCACAACTGGCAAACAATAATCACACTCCATATGCTTAATATCTTTAACCGATTCGATACTATCATCGTGAAGGTTATGATGAATTTCAATTATACAACTAGAGTAGCGTAAACGCACTTTTAATGCAGGCATAGCAGCTAAATGAACTCGAGAAATAAAATCGCTAAACTTATCTGGTGAACCAACATATTTAAAACAAAGGTATAATCCCCCCTCACTAACAAACTGCTCAATATGCTCAAGATCATTATTATGATCTAAGGTAATTGTATAAAACAGCTCTTGTTCATTAGCATTATCTTTGCTTTTCAATATACGACTAAAAGCATAAATTTTATCTGGTAGGTTTTCACATTTACTATTACAGCGTGATATATAATTATAAAAAAATTGAGTTCTTAGTTTATTTTCTTCATCTAATAATTGACTAAAATTACAATTATTCTTAAATGTAATACCCCAAAAAGTTTTTTTGGGCATATTAACGAATTTTGGCTCAGGCAATAAAAACTGACTTTTATTTAATTCAATCGCAGGAGTTAAACCGGTAGGATCCCAAAATTCACCTCTGCGATAACTTGCGGGAGTCTCATTAAATTGTTTTTTAAAGGACCGAGTAAAGGTTTGCTGAGAATCAAAACGATATTGCATCGCAATATCTAAAATAGGCTTACTTGTCATACGCAAAGCAAGTGCTGCATAAGTTAAACGACGATGCCTAATATAAGTACCAAGTACCTGACCTGTTACCTCTTTAAACATACGTTGTAAATGCCACTTAGAATAACCTGATTTTTGTGCAACATGATCGATAGATAACGGTTGCTCCAAATTTTTTTCAATCCAAACGATAAGATCTGAAATAATACTAACTTGATTCATAAAACCTCATCATAATATCAAATGGCAAACATCAGTCGATTATGACTCAATCCTAGCAATAAGCAAGGCTTAAATAAAATTTATTTTCAGCAAAACGAGTGCGCTCCGGCTTGATGTTCAGTAATATCTTTTACACCGGCAAGCTCTGGAAATTCTGCCATTAATTGCTTTTCGATACCTTCCTTCAAGGTGTAATCGACCATTGAACATCCATTACATCCACCACCAAATTGCAATATAACATAATTATCTTCAGTTAACTCAACTAAACTAACATGCCCCCCATGGCTAGCTAATTGAGGATTAATCTGCGCTTGGATTGCATAGTTAACACGTTCAATAAGTGGCGCATCGTCAGCGACTTTCTTCATTTTTGAATTTGGCGCTTTTAATGTTAATTGCGAACCTAATTCATCCGTCACGTAATCAATAACGGTTTCTTCTAAAAATGGCGCACTAATTTCATCGATATAAACTGAAAAATCGGTATACTTTTCTTCAATATCACTATCTTCCACCGTATCAGCAGGACAATATGAAACACCACATTCAGCACTTGGCGTACCAGGGTTAATAACAAATACCCGGATTTGTGTTCCATCAGGTTGATTAGCAAGCAATTTTTTAAAGTGTTGTTGAGCTGACTCAGAAATAGTGATAATAGACATAACCCCTCACTTTAATGTCATTAGGTAATTAATAAACCTAATATCATTTATAATATAATAATAGTTGACTAACTTTCTTGGTTATTATAGGGGTTGTTTAATATTTTACAATACTGTACGGCATAAACAAACAACTTGAACACTCGTTGCACCACATTTTTTTAATTGCTGACTAATGACATTCACTGTATTACCCGTTGTAACAATATCATCAATAAGCATTATCGATTTTTTTGACAGATCTTGATGACACATAAAAAGTGTTTCGACATTAGCAATTCGTTCTGTAAGAGACAAACTTTTTTGATCTTGCCTACCTTTATTCCGAGACAACAAATAAGGATAAAAATCCCGATTTAACCATCTAGCAATAGGCTTTGCCAATAATTCTGCTTGATTAAAGCCACGAGACCAATAACGAATATGATGCAATGGCACACAAGTTACCAAATCAGGTTTAACTAAAGCATCTCGTTCTCGTCTTTGATACCAAGCTAAAAACATCAATCTGGCTAATGCTCTATTTAGTTCTACTTTGTTGTAAAACTTAAAATGATGAATTAATTTTTTTAATGGATTAACATAGTCAGAAACCGCAATAAGCTCATCCCAATGGGGTTTCTTGACACGACATCGATAACAGATATCTGTCGGTAAAGAGTGTGGTAAACAACATTGATGACAAATTTTATTGAATTTAGGTAAATTATTAACACATTGACAACAAATGCCATGATGAGACAAAAATAAAGGCATATCGCACAAAATACATCGCATAAAACTCAATAGACTTATTTATAATAATATAATTCAGAAAATATAGCGTTTTAATATAAAAAACATACAACAAAAAAATTAATTTTATTTATAAACGCACTTGTTTTTTTGCATTCCTTTTCAGGAAATATCAATACAATAAACCAATTGGTTTTACTATTTTATACAATTAAATACTTCTACGATCTGCAACACAAAAAATCATCTGGTTTTTCATAATAGTATTCAAAATAATTAAATATCCGGTATAATCAACTACCCTCTTTTTGGAGCAAGGAATAAATATATGAAAAAAATTAAATTGTTATTTATCACAATATTGCTAACTTTATTTTCTAGCATTACTTTAGCTGACACCAAAGTACTATTACAAACCAGCATGGGTGACATTGAAATCGAACTAGACAGCGAACATGCACCAATTACCGCCAAAAACTTTCTTGATTATGTAAATAGTGGATTCTATGAAAATTTAACTTTCCATCGCGTCATTCCAGGATTTATGATTCAAGGTGGTGGTGCTGATGATCAATTAAAATTCAAAGATACTAACCCACCAATTAAAAATGAAGCTGAAAACGGTTTAAAAAACGACCGAGGCACTATTGCCATGGCAAGAACCAGTGAAGTAAACAGTGCAACAAGCCAATTTTTTATCAATGTAGTAAATAATGATTTCCTTAATTATCAATCACCACAACAATATGGTTATGCAGTATTTGGTAAAGTAACTAAAGGGATGGATATCGTTGATAAAATTGTCAGTGTCCCAACTAAACGCGTGGGACCACATAGAGATGTGCCTACCGAACCAATTTACATTAAAAAAGCGAGTGTAGTTCAAGAATAGTACAACGACAAGCAATTAACTGACACCGTCTATTATCCTAATAAAAAACGGCTTAATAAAAAAATACCTCTGCAAATAAATTGATTTACAGAGGTATTTATCCAAATAATCTATCCCAAACTTACAACTATCATTTCCAAGCTATTTTAAAGCTATTAATAAATTGGCTAACGTTCTTACCCCTATCCCAGTTGCACCTGTTGCCCATAAAGCTGTCGCACTTTTGCGGAATGTTGCTGAACAATCAATATGTAGCCAATTGTTTTGATAATTTTTAACAAAATGCGATAAAAAAGCCGCAGCAGTGCTCGCTCCAGCGGTATTAGGTATACCGGAATTTGCCATATCAGCGAATGATGATGGAAATTGCGAACGGTGAAATTCAGCTAATGGTAATCGCCAAAAAGCTTCATGTTCAACATCACTACTAGCTAACAATTGGTTAGCAAAGTTATCATCAAACGAAAGTAATGAGTGATAATCATTCCCTACCGCAATTTTAGCAGCACCAGTCAGTGTTGCGCAGTCAATAATATAATGAGGTTTATCATTATCAGCACAAATTAAACCATCAGCCAAGACAAGACGCCCTTCGGCATCGGTATTATCAACCTCGACCGTTTTACCATTACGATAACGAATAATATCACCTAACTTAAATGCATTACCACTAACCAAATTATCAGCACAACATAAATACAGCTTAATTCGATGATTCACGCCTCGGGCAATGGCTAATGCTAACGCACTGGTCACTAACGCAGCTCCCCCCATATCAGAACGCATTGATTCCATAAAATTACTTGGTTTTAAGCTATATCCTCCAGAATCAAAGGTAATACCTTTACCCACTAAACAAGCAACAATTGGAGCATTAGGATTTTTGGAAGGATTATAATCAAGCTCAAGCAAGGCAGCAGGTCTATCCGAGCCCTTACCCACCGAATAAATCCCCATATAATCATGCTCTTTTAACGCTTCGCCCGAAATAATATTGTAAGAGACATCAGACGAATAGGCACTAATCAACTCCGCACTTTTCGTTGCTAGTGCTAACGGGCTTAACGTTTCGGCTTGCTCATTAACAATATCACGACACCAATCAATAATGGCTAAACGATGTTTTAATTCTTGTTTATCTTGAGTATTGAGTTTTGGCCAAGAAACTTTAGTGCTATTTTTAGCATTCCGATAACCTAACCAAAAATGCCAACAAGCTTCAAGATCCCAATTATCACCACTTAATTTAACGGCACTTATTCCTTGGTTATCTAACTTGCGCCCTGCCCGCTGAATTGCACCTAAACGGTGCTGAGTATCATAATGAATCGTAATAGCATCATCCGAAAAACTCAACAACGCATTCTTGCCCCATTGCGTTGGTGCGGGTTTATCAGATAACAAAATAGATAACGTTGACATAATAATTACCTTAATCATGAGTTAAGTAAAAACAGTGGCTTAATTCTAATCAGAAACATGTTAATATAGCAAGCAAAGTTAAGCAGAAATAAGGAAGAATAATGGCCGCAATAGTACCAATAAAAAATGGAATTAATTTTCGTGATTTGGGAGGAATCAAAACAACTGATGGACGTCAAATACGATCGGGTATGTTATACCGTTCTGGAGCATTCTCACTTATTACGCAAGAAGAACAATTTTATTTATCTAACGAGTTAAATCTACACTATATTTTAGACTATCGTGACCAAGATGAAATTGCACGAAACCCCGACAAACTATGGCATAACGCAAAATATATTAATGTACCGGCAAACCCTTTGAGCGATACAGTCACAGCCAGTTTAACAAGTGACTTGGGAAGTCACACCCAAGCACTTAAAAAAAACTCCCCATTTGATTTTATGATTAAGCTTTACCAATTACTACCATTTAACAACCCTGCATACAAAAAACTTTCCTCGCTATTACTAACTTCGCAAGGCAAACCTTTAGTACAACATTGTGCAGTAGGAAAAGACCGTACGGGTGTTGGGGTTGCATTAGTGCTATTTGCATTAGGAGTTAGCGAAGACAGCGTAATACAGGATTACTTACAGACAGAACAGCTGTTATCTGATTATCGAGAATATTTACTAAGCCAATATAAAAACAAAGCTACACCTGATGAAATTGAAAAGCGTAAAATCATCTTTGCAACTAAAAAAGAGTACCTAACAGCAGCATTAGATGCGATCAAAGCGCGTTACGGCACCATTGACGAATGGTTATCACAAGAATATCAATTAAACGAACATAATAGACAAATAATACAAGATATCTATTTGATTTAAATTGATTTAAAAAATAATCGCAATCAAATACAGTATCAAGATAATAAAATAAGTTCAGAAATCGGCTCGTTACAGTTTACAGACAAATGAACATCATCAACCTGATGATATTGATAATAAAAATGCTGAGCAAAAGGCGCTGTAATCACTTGCTCAGTTAAATCAACATTAACCGATTTAATTTGCCAAACGCCTTTAGCATATAATTTTAACGCCGATTCTTTCAACGTCCATAATTGCCAAAAAGCCCTTAATGAATCATCTTGTTTGATCAACCATTGATATTCATCATCTGCAAAAAAGTTCTTAGCCACCTTCAAATAATTTTTGCGCGGACGATCCACTTCGACATCAAGTCCAATCATACCCGTTAATGAAATCGCTACCGCCACCCAATTTTGACTATGACTAATATTAAAATCGGGCAAATGACGCTCTAAAAAACAAGGACGACCATTATCACCAACAACGATTGTTGGCAAAATCGAAATATCACAATACTGCTTAAGCAAATTGGCTAATATTGAGCGACATACTAAAAACTGTTTTTTACGCTCATCATTAAATTTATCGGCCTCATCAACAATCTGCTTTGGCAATAACGCAAAATCAATTGTTGAATGATTCAAATTAGCTAGTTGGATTATTAACGTCATTGGTAAACGGGTATTTATAAAAATTATTTTTTACTATTTTAACAGCATGCTATGCTAACTGTTATTAAAATTTATTAAATTGCAAAAGGAATCATCATGTCATTACCAACAAAATTAGTCCATGCAGGACGTAAAAAACGTTATACACAAGGTGCGGTTAATTCGGTGATTCAACGAGCCTCATCACTGGTTTTTGATAGCATTGCCGCCAAAAAAGAAGCCACCAAAAATCGAACAAACGGTGAACTTTTTTATGGACGCCGAGGCACACTAACCCACTTTGCGCTACAAGAAGCCATGGTAGACATTGAAGGAGGAGCCGGTTGTTACCTTTACCCATGTGGTGCAGCGGCCATTGCTAATGCAATTTTAGCCTTTGTAAAAACAGGCGATCATATTTTAGTATCCGAAGCGGCTTACGAACCTACCCAAGAATTTTGCCAACACATATTAAAAGATCTCGGGGTTGAAACAGATTACTTTTCGCCATTAATAGGCAGCAATATCACCAATTATATAAAACCCAATACCAAAGTCGTATTTCTTGAATCACCAAGTTCCATCACAATGGAAGTGCAAGACATCCCCACTATTGTCAAAGCTATTCGAAGCGCCAACCCTGAAATTGTTATCATGATGGATAACACTTGGGGAGCAGGCATATTATTTAAAGCCTTAGCGCATGATATTGATATCTCAATACAAGCCGGCACCAAATACCTCATTGGCCATTCTGATGCCATGCTAGGCACCGCAGTTGCTAACCAACGTTGTTGGGATAGGCTACGCGAACGCTCCTACCTAATGGGACAAATGTGCGATGCAGACACAGCTTACATGGCAACCCGAGGCTTACGAACACTAGCAATAAGACTTAAACAACATCATGAAAGCGGCATAAAAGTTGCCAAATGGTTAGCACATCACCCAAAAGTTGCCACAGTAAATCACCCTGCATTAGAAAGCTGTAAAGGACATGAATTCTTTAAACGCGATTTTACAGGTGCAAGTGGTTTATTCTCGTTTGTCTTAAAAGATCATTTAACTGATGTTCAATTAGCTGATTTCCTTGATAACTTAACTTACTTTTCAATGGCTTACTCATGGGGTGGATTTGAATCATTAATTTTAGCTAACCAACCTGAAGAACTTACTAACATCAGGCCTGTATCAGGCATCGACTTCAAAGGAACACTAATTAGGTTACATATTGGGCTTGAAGATCCTGATGATTTAATTGCCGATCTTGCTGCGGGTTTAGACAGAATAAAACGACAAAAAAATAAAACCAATGCATTACAGAGTTTAGTATAATTAGGTAGAAAATGAATAACCAACACCAAACCCTGTTTACAAACACCATTGAACAGACTATTTTTGATCATATAAAAAACCACCCATCCCTCCTGATTGCTTATAGTGGAGGGGTTGATTCAAGCGTCTTAATGCATGCGCTAGTACAGCTCAAACGCCAATTGCCAAATTTAACACTTAGGGCAATTTATATTCATCATGGATTAAGCAACAATGCCGACAATTGGGCGACACATTGCCAAAAACAATGCCAAACGTGGCAAGTACCGCTCATCATAGAAAAAGTTAAGCTAAACCCCCATGCAGGAAATATCGAAGAACAAGCCAGAAACGCACGTTACCACGCGATTTATCATCATCTAAAAAGCAACGAAACATTATGCACCGCTCAACACCTTGATGATCAATGCGAAACCTTTTTTCTAGCGTTAAAACGAGGTAGTGGCCCAGCTGGATTATCGGCAATGCCTATTGAAACTAAACAGCACCTTCGCCCATTATTAACTGTGTCACGAACTCAAATTGAAAATTACGCCAAACACCATCATCTAACGTGGATAGAAGACGAAAGCAACCAAGATGACCGCTACGATCGTAACTTTTTAAGACTCAATGTCTTACCAACAATTAATCAACGCTGGCCTCATTTTTCTCAAATGGTGGCACGCAGTGCCGCATTATGCCAACAACAAGAAGCACTGATTAACGAATTATTATTATCCGAATTTCAACAAATAGTTACTCAACAAGGACAATTGCACCTTGCTCCTTTAATGAACTATTCAGAATATAAACGCAATGCTATTTTGCGCATGTGGTTGCGAACTCAACAAATAGCCATGCCAACACAAAAACAATTAGCATTAATTTGGCCAACCGTTGCCTTAGCCAAAGAAGATGCCAATCCACAATTTATTCTTAACAACAAACAAATACGCCGTTATCAAAACCAGCTCTACCTATTACCGCTATATCAAAATATTGAACAACAAAAACTCCACTGGGACTTAACGTCAGAATTGCTCTTGCCCGATAATGCCGGTAAATTACAGCTCAATCACCAACACCATTTAACGTGTCGTTTACCGAAAAAAGACGAACAAGTGACTGTACAATTCCGTGCTCAAGGAAAATTACAAATCGTTAATCGTCATGGTTCACGACCAATAAAAAAACTATGGCAAGAGCATAATATTCCACCATGGATGCGAACTCGAATCCCACTGATTTACTACAATGAACAACTGATCTGCGCAGTTGGCGTATTTGTGACAGAACAAGGAAAAGGAACACAAATCGGGTTTACTCTTGCGGAATAACAATACATCGATTTAATTTATTAAACGCTATGGTTTGTTTTTGTCTGTTAGTTCAAAAAATAATAACCTATTGATTTATATACCTAGTACAGGTAAAATTAATTTTTTATCATTAAATATCATATATATAACAATTCACAATGAAAAAATTCACTTTCTTGAGCTGCTGTCTTTTCCTTGTATTACCATTAACAACGCAAGCAGTAGTAGTTAATGACGTTACAGGCATGACACCTGTCGAAGTTACTGCAGTTATGCAGCCAGAATCAACCCAACAAGTTGCCGAACTGATTAAAAATTCTAAGGGACCAATCAGTATCGCCGGTAAAAAATACAGCATGGGTGGACAAACAGCAATAAACAATGGAATTCAAATAGACACACAAAAGCTAAACCATGTAATTGATTTCAACCCCGAACAAAAACTTTTAACCATTGAAACAGGGGCAACTTGGCGTCAAGTACAGGAGCTAATTGATCCCTACAACTTATCAGTAAAAATCATGCAAAGCTATGCCAACTTTAGCATTGGTGGATCATTGAGCGTCAATGTACATGGCCGTTATATTGGCGAAGGGCCAATAATATTATCGGTAGAAAAGTTCAAAATTGTATTAGCTGACGGCTCAATCGTCGAAGCGAGCCCAAAAGAAAATCAAGATATATTTTATGGCGCTATCGGCGGTTATGGTGGCTTAGGTGTAATTACAGAAGTCACCTTACGACTTGCTGATAATGTTAAAGTAAAACGTATTAGTGACGTTATGCCAATTACACAGTACTACCCATATTTCATGCAACAGATTCGATCTGATAAAAGGGCAATATTTCATAACTCGGTCATTTATCCACCTGATTTTGAAGAAGTTCGCGCTGTTACTTTTAAAGAAACACAAGAACCATTAACTATTTTAGACAGACTACGCCCAACCGATCAATATTCATATGATCAGGAACAAAAAATCAAAATCGTCGCATCATCAGACGAAGGCAAGCGCTTACGCAAATTGTATGATGATCTAGATTATATACAACAACCCGTAATGTGGCGTAATTATGAAGCTAGTTTTGATGTATCTAATTTACAGCCGATCAAAGATAAAGATAAAAGCTTTGCGCTAGAAGAGTATTTTATCCCTGTAGATCGGTTTGAGGACTTTTATCCTGAATTAATTGCTATTTTGAAAAAACATCGGGCTAATGTGATTAATATTTCTATTCGTCATGCCAATGCTGATAGTGGTTCGCTACTGGCATGGGCTAAAACCGAAGTATTTGCTTTTGTGATTTATTATCAACAAGCTACCGATGAACAAAGCAAAAAGGAAGTCGGAATCTGGACTCGAGAATTAATCGATGCAGTATTAGCAAAAGGTGGTAGTTATTATTTACCTTATCAATTACATGCAACTTCTGAACAGTTTCAACGTGCATATCCACAAGCCGAACGCTTTTTCAAGCTTAAAGCACAGTTAGACCCAGAAAACAAATTCAGTAATATGATGTTAAAAAAATACGGCCCTAGCGCTGTACAACAGGTAAAGTAAAACATACTTAAATATCACTAACAACTAACCCAACAATAAAAGGGCTGCCTAGCAGCCCTTTTATTTAAAATCAAAACAGCAGATTATTGATTTGCGGATCTTGCTTTCCAACGCTTAAGCAACAAAGCATTAGTCACAACACTAACGCTACTTAACGCCATGGCGGCACCTGCTAGCATTGGATTTAAAAACCCCAGTGCCGCAAGTGGAATGCCAATTAAATTATAAAAAAAAGCCCAAAATAGATTTTGCTTAATTTTATGATAAGTTCGGCGCGAAATATCAATCGCATCAGCAATCAAAAATAAATTACCTCGCATCAACGTAATACTTGCGGCATGCATAGCCACATCGGTCCCCGTACCCATAGCAATACCAATATCTGCAGCCGCCAAAGCTGGGGCATCATTGACACCATCACCAACCATAGCCACTTTATGATTAACTACGGTTGTATCTTCATTTTGTTGCAATTGATAAATATAATTGGCTTTATCTTGTGGCAATACTTCAGCAATAACCTTATCTAGACTTAATTGCTGACCAACTATATTGGCCACTTTCTGACTGTCACCCGTTAACATAACGGTTTTTACATTCAATTGATGTAATGCTTCAATTGCCGTTTTTGCTTCTTGTTTAATAACATCAGCAAAACCAAACAAAGCCAATATCACTACACCACCTTCTAATTGTTGTTTAGCTAAAAACGAAATGGTATAACCTTTGCTAGATAATTCACTAACCTTATCGTCCATATTCACAAAATAAGCATTTAATGATTTCATCCAACGCAAGCTACCTAAATAATATTCCGTATTATCAACCATTGCCATCACACCAAACCCAGCAACAGAAGTAATATTTTGAGCATAACAATGCGTTTTAGCTCTACTTAAAATCGCTTTTGCTAGTGGATGCTCACTACCAGCTTGTAATGATGCAGCGAGCGATAAAATCTGATCGGGCGTCTCGCTACCCATAATATCCATCTCGACTAATTCAGGTTTACCAATTGTTAAAGTACCTGTTTTATCAAAAGCGATGGTATTGATATTATGCAGTGTTTCTAACGCTTCAGCATCTTTAATTAAAATACCATGCCCCGCAGCCACTCCAGTACCCACCATAATTGCTGTTGGTGTTGCTAAACCTAAAGCACATGGGCAAGCAATCACTAACACCGCAACGGCATGGAGCAATGCTTGCTGCCAATCATGCGACATCATCCCCCAAGCCAATAACGTAACCAATGCAATTAACAAAATTACTGGCACAAAAACAGCACTAATACGATCAACTACCCGCTGAATCGGTGCTTTTTTAGCTTGAGCGGATTCAACCATTTCAATGATTTTGGATAAAGTAGAATCCGATTGAATAGCCGTAGTTTTAACAATCAATAACCCTTCACCATTAATCGTACCGCCAGTAACCGCATCATTAACGGTTTTATTTACAGGCAGGCTTTCGCCCGTTAACATCGACTCATCACTACTTGATACGCCTTCAATCACAATACCATCAACAGGAATTCGATCGCCTGGTTTAATAATAACAATATCATGCACTTTAACTTGGCTAATAGGCAAACTCACCTCTTGATCACCACGCCTTACTAAAGCAACATCAGGACGCAGTGCTGACAGGGCTTTGATGGCTTGCGTGGTTTGCCGTTTAGCGTTTGACTCTAACCATTTACCTAACAAAATCAAAGTGATAATAATCACTGAAGATTCAAAATAAAGGTGCTCATCATTACCGACGAAAAACTGATACACCGACAGCCCATAAGCAGCACTGGTACCAATAGCCACCAACAAATCCATATTGCCTGACAACGCCTTAACCGCATTAAAACCGCTTCGATAAAATTTAGCGCCTAGCCCAAATTGCACAATAGAGGCAATAACCAATTGTAACCAAGCAGGCATCATCAAATGTACACCAAATGGCGCCAACAACATTGGAAACACAAAAGGAATAGCAAAAATAACAGCAACAACAATCGGCCAACTAGATAATTGTGTTTTCAATTGAGAAGACTTTGCTGATTGCGTTATTTTAACGGCATGATAACCCGCATTATCAACCGCAGACATTAACGACTCAAGCGTCACATGCTCATCGGCATCAACCGTTGCCTTTTCGGTCGCAAGATTTACGCTAACATCAACAACGCCATCGACCTTTTTCAGCGCCTTTTCAACACGCCCAACACAAGATGCACAACTCATATCTTCAACAATAAAATGATATTGAACTGTTTTCATTATGCTTTCCTTAATGATTAATGGAATGGAATACAAAGTCGGCCTATGCTTAATATAAAGGTCGAATAAAAATAAAACAGCGCTCACAGGGCTTGACAAACCCTGTGATAAAACAGAAAGGAGGAATTAGTTGCGTAACTTTTCTGGCCAATCGTTTTGGGTTGAAACCAACAAATCTTTCACAATTCGAGGATTACCCGCCACCACATTGCCCGAAGCCATATAATTATTACCGCCAACAAAATCCGTAATCACACCACCTGCCTCACGCAAAATCAGTTCACCACCCGCAATATCCCATGGTTTTAAACCGATTTCAAAAAAGCCATCTAAACGGCCTGCAGCAACATAAGCAAGATCCAAAGCAGCAGAACCACTACGGCGAAAATCGCCACATCTTACAAACAACTTTTGTAGCACAGCAAAATAGCTATCGCTATATTGTTTTTGTTTAAAAGGAAAAGCCATTGCCAGCAGGCTATTATCTAAATCTTTAGCATTACTAACACGAATACGATAACCATTAAGTTGCGCACCTTTACCCCGAGCAGCGGTAAACAGTTCGTTAGTCATTGGGTTATAAACAACAGCAATTTCGGTTTTCCCTTTAACGCGAGCCGCGATAGACACTGCAAAATGAGGGATATTTTTAATAAAATTGGTCGTACCATCAATCGGATCGATAATCCACTGAGTATCGGCATCATTACCTTTAACTAAGCCGCTTTCTTCGGCAATGATAGTATGGTCAGGGTAAGCTTTTTTGATTGTTTCAACAATTAAAGCCTCGGCAGCACGATCCACATTTGTGGCAAAATCATTAGCGCCTTTGCTGTCAATTTCGATTGAACTAGGGTTTTCATAAGCCTTAATGGCCACATTGCCTGCTTTACGAGCAGCGCGAATAGCGATATTAAGCATCGGATGCATAAATTTATTCCAATTGATGATGTTAAAGAACGGATTATATTAGTATGACATTTGTCGTACTAAAAGCTGTTGCATAGTATAAAGGTTTTGTGGCTTTATTGCCAGAGTGTGGAGGGGTGTTTTTTGGTTAAAAAACACTTGAAAAAAACTTCAATAAAATCAATGCCTTTTCTGACCGATTTTTTCATCAAAATGATGCTTTTTTTGTTAGTGCATAGAATGAATTAGGTGCAGTGGTTTCGGACGTTTTGACCTTTGGGTGAATAAAATGGCCACAGTGACCACGTCCGAGCCAAGGGAATTTAAAGCGAATTCCCTTAGCAATCCCACGCTTTGGCTGCAGAATGTGGCCTTCGGCAATACTCGTATCATCCTGATACTCGCCTCTACGAGGCCATCTTCGCTATGCTCAGATGTTCAAATTT
>NZ_WTFA01000018.1:0-40910 GCF_009795755.1 Gilliamella sp. Pra-s60
ATGGTGGAAAAGACATCAAAGACCTCACTGAAGCTGAAAAACAAAACATCAGCGCATTAACCCAATTAGTGATGGGACTATCAACCGCAGTAAGTGGCGGCGATGCAGGAGACATCAGCACCTCGATAGCTGCGAGTAAAAATGCGGTGGAGAATAATTATTTAAACTCTCAAGATCATCAAAAGAAGGTTGGTTTAGAATATAGAGAAGAAGAAGGTTTATTAACTGATGAAGAAAAACAACAGTTAATGGAACTTCGGATTAAAGATGAAAGCACCTCAGAAGCATTATTAGAAGCTTGTGTTGATGTAAATAGTGAAGCATGTCGTTCCGAACGTAAAAAGGCTTATGAAGCGTTAGGAACATACATAAATTATTATTATAACAAATTAGAAGAACAAAATGGTTATCAACAAATAAAACATTTATTAGATGGTACCTCAAACTCACCAGAAGCAAATCAATTACGTGCTATTTATGAAGGTTATGTACAAAGTTATAAGAGTTTTGGCTATAATGACGAAGAAGCTAGACAAATGGCAGGCAGAACCATTGGCGCAATGATGATAGTCAATGGTATTACAGGGACTATAACTCTTCCTAAAATAAACAAAATTTTGGGGAGTGGCAAGTTATTATCTGGAAAGGGGACGAATGCAAATAAACCATTAGATAAAGATTATTTCGAATCAGAATATGGAAAAGGAAATGTTGAACAAGGCGGTGGAAATTATAAAGAAACTAAGGATAAAATACTGGATAATCAGGTTACCAATCAGAAAGGAAACGAAAGTAGCAAATTTGGTGACCATGTAAAAAATGAAAATCAGCTTACTGAAAATTGGAATAATACCAATCAGGCTCATAATGTTGCTAACTCATCAAAATTAAAAGATAATTTAACAAACGAGAATTTAAACAATATAGCTAAACAAGATCCAAGATTATCTGCTGTAGTAAAAGGGGGAAATGGAGAGTTAAATTATGGTGTAGGTACTGGTACGTCAGCTGAAGCAGATAAATTAGGAATGATATGGGTTGGTGATGGAGCTAAACAAATGTCTAATGGTGGATGGATTAGTGCTGATGGGACGAGAGGATATCGGCCTCCATCCAGTAAACCTAACAGCCCTTATGCTGAAACGGGTGTTCAAGCTAATTTTGAAACGTATAAATTTGGTGTTGATGGTAAGAGAATAAAAGTAGGTAATGGGCATTTAAATATCAAGGACTAAAAATGAAAATATTATTAAAATCGGTGGGTTCTATAGATTATGACCCAACTATATATTTTCCTGAAGAAGAAAACCTTTTTGGAATAACATTAACTTTATCTATAGGTCCAGATAATGAAATTGGTAGTGAGTATTTTGAACTGTTTGTATGTACGCCCGAATGGTTGTGTAAGCATCAATGGTTACCAGAGTTGATTCGTCATATGTTAATAGTTAGAAAATATGATTTTGAGGAAATAAAAGACACAATAAATAAATGTATTGAGATGTGTACTTGTGATACTTGGTTGGAAACAGCCCAAAAACTTTCAAGGTATTTTGCTTGGGAATATGAAGATTATAAACCCTAGTAAATAATGATAAAGTTCCTATCTAAAAATTGATGTGGTAACTCAAATTTAACCATACAATCCAAACACTATATTAGTGTATTCGTTATTAAAAAGTGGCAGTTAACACTGTCACTAAATTCGATAATTAATTTTTTAATTACTAATTTTGGCTTAACACCACTTTTTAGCCATTATTGTTTTCATGCGCATATATCCCTCAATTCAAAATACAAAAAATCGGTCAGGAAAGGTATTGATTTTATTGAAGTTTTTTTTGTGTTTTTTGCAATAGCAAAGGTGGTTTTAACATCAAGGTAGGCAGCAACAAAAAATCTACGAAGACGCCTACAAAAAGGCGATGAATCAAGGCATGTCAGCGATGGGCAGTGACACCCGTCAAGGCATTGACATGGCGGTTAGTATCATCAACGGCTTAATCAGTGGTGACATGACAGGGGCAGCTGCAGGGGCACTTGCGCCAAAAAGTGCGACTATTATCAAACAACAGACCGAAGGAAACACCGTTGCCAACACCGTCAGCCATGCGATACTGGGTGCGGTGGTAGCCGAACTACAAGGCAACTCCGCCCTAGTGGGTGGCTTGGGCGCTGCCGCAAGTGAACGGGGTGCTGAGGTTATTGCGGGCATACTTTACCCCGACAAAGACATCAAAACCTAAGTCAAGAAGAAAGACAACAAATCAGCGCCCTATCACAGCTAGCGACAGGCCTTGCGATAGCTGCTGCCGGTGGTGATATTCAAGATGTGAATACTGGGGTTGCTGTAGGGAAAAATACGGTTGAGAATAATGCCATTTCTGGGCAATTCGTAGGAAAAACAGACGAAGAAATTAAAAAAATGCTTCACGCTCAATCTAATTGTGAAAATGATAGAAAAGGATGTGAATTAGTGGGTACAATTGTTATTGGTGCTATATTAGCACCAGTTGCGATAATACTCTTACCAGAAGAGGCAATTATTGGCGGACTTTTAAGCGGCACAGCTAGCATTGGTGGTCAATATTATTTTAATGAAGATGATAGTATTAATTGGACTGATGTAGGAATTGCATCAGGAGTTGGTGCTGTTACTGGTGGTGTAGGGACAGGTTTTTGGGGGACAGTTGGTTGGAATGCTGCTAGGGGTGCATTATCGAATCAATTAGATGGTAAAGATCCTGTAACAGGTGCCATAATTGGTGCTGGCTCATCAACAATTGGTTATGGCGTTGGGAAATATGCAGAAAAAGGACTCCGTCCAATCTTTAATCCAGCAGCAAATAAATATATTCATGAAACAAACAAAGGTTTTTTAGGAATAACAGGGCATTATACAGAAAGCTCAATTCCTGCTATTGGGGGGAATATAGCTGATTCTATACTTGGTACAATGACAGAAAACATTATTAAAGAAGGCTTTAAGGATAAAAAAAGTGAGAAAAAATAAGAAATATTTGGCATTATTATATTGTGTAACTGTAGTTCCTTTTCTGTTTTTTTGTAGTGCAATTATAATTCAATTAACCATCTCAATAATACTGTTTATTATGTATAATGTAGAATTTATATATGGCGTTAATGATATATATATAGCTTGTAAGGCAGCTTGTCTTAGTATTCCAACAGGGATAGCATTTTGGTATTTAGAGTGTCGCCGCTATGGAATTAAAATATTTGGTAAATAATAAAATCCTAGCTTTAATGCTAGGATTTTACCGTATCCAAAATTTTGTATATTTGTTATTTAAAGATAGTAGTTAATTCTGTGACTAAATTCTTAACTTCGCCAAAATATTAGATAGTGCTCGCCTCTACCATTTTATCGTTTTTGTAATCAATCATAATGCGGTAGACAGCCAATTACAAGCCAACCAAGCGACCAAAAATCTAGGCACCATGGGTGGAGATGTCAGCAAAGGGATTGACACGGCGACATCGATTATCACGGGCATCATAACGGGTGATATTACAGGAGGTCTTGCGGGGGCGAGTGCTCCATGGATAGCCGAGCAGATAAAACTGCACACAGGGCATATGGGTAAAGACGGCACTTGGGAGAGTGATAATGAAACAGCAAGATTAGTATCGCATGCGATACTGGGTGCCGTAGTAGCGGAATTACAAGGCAACTCAGGCCTAGCAGGTGGAGCCGGTGCCGTAGGCGGCGAGCTGGCATCAAAAGTCATCTTAGATAACCTCTATGGTGGAAAAGACATCAAAGACCTCCCTGAAGCTGAAAAACAAAACATCAGCGCGTTAACCCAATTAGCGATGGGACTATCAACCGCAGTAAGTGGTGGCGATGTAGGAGACATCAGCACCTCGATAGCTGCGAGTAAGAATGCGGTTGAGAATAATTCGTTGCTTGGTGATTGGTTTCGTGAAAAACATAAAAACAGTGTTGAATACTGGAAAACTGAAATTAGAGAAAAAATTGGTGAAAATACAGTATCACAAATTCTTAATGGGATAATGATATCATATGGTGATACTGTTGATTTGGGTGCAGGTGTAACAGATACGGCATTAGATGCTATACTTGCATTAGGAAGTTGTACAGTTGGGGGATCTTATTGCGATACGGCATTAGATGATTTAAAGAAAGCGAATAAAACTGCATCAAATGCAATGACTTCATTAATCAATGGTGACACGTGGGATCATGTTCGTGATGTTTTTGCTAAAGCACAAAAAGGAGATCAACGATCACTAGAAGAAGTGGCTTCAATTTTAACCAGTGTATTAGTACCATCAAAATTAGCAGGAAACGCCGGAAAAGTTGTTAATAAGATTGATGATATTGTTCCACCTAAAGCTGGAAAGGGAGCGAAAAATAGTAACTCGCCCATAAAACCAGGTGATAATTTTGCACCAGATGCAAATCCGAACTTAACTGTTAATATGAATCAACAAAATAAACATATTGTTGGAACGAATGAACATAAAACTGCAAACGCTAGTTCTTCTATACCAAGAAGTACTATTGATCCTAATATTGATGTTCAAAAACTGGTTAATGATTATGCAGGAACAGGAAGAGAAATTCCAACAGGAAGACCTTTAGGAATGCCAGGTTCAAAGGAAAATATTTCGACAAATAAAGTTATTGGACATTTTTATGATACGAAAAGAGAAACCTTTGTTCCAACAACTAATTTCACTATTCACTATTCATTATTCAAAAACAGGGGTTCATATAGTACCCGCGAGACCTTCATTATGAGTAAAAAAATGACAAGAGAAGAACTTATTAAAGTTAAACATGAAATTAATAGAAGTACTATGTATAGCTTAATTGGCCGAATTCCTAAAAAAATTCGAGGAATATCACTTAATTATGATGAAACATTTATGATAATTGAGATGTTTTTTGATGAAAAACTTACTAATGAAGAGGAAGAAGAAATGGAATGTGCTCATTCAGAAGTTGTTTCAGATATTTTTCCTCAAATTTATGATGGTGGTATTAAGTTACTTCTTACAATTTCACCTATAGAAGAAAATATTTTGGATAAAAAAGGAAATTTAGGCTGGTTTTATCTTCGTAAAGAATATGCATAAACGAATTAGTTTCCTGTAGTAACAGTAAACAGGGATATTATTTTTAACAATTTCTTGAATTACAAATTAAGTTGTTACTTTTAATAGTGAGTTTCGGTTTGATATTGCCTTGTGGTTATAACTGGCGGTAGAAAATACTTAGTTGACTACGGAACTGATACTTTTCGCCGTGTTTGATTTTAGTTTAATTTGCAGTAACTCTAACTTAATCTGACAATCCTAACGTATATTATTGTATTCGTTATTAAAAAGTGGCAGTTAATACTGTCACTAACTTCTATAATTCATTTTTCAAATTATTAATTTTGGCTTAGCATTACTTTAGTGATTATTATTTCTATACGCCATTGGAGTAAATCAATCCTACTTGCTGTATTGCTCATGGTGTCATATATCCCTCTATTCAAAACATAAAAAACACATTAACTCACTATTTTTACTTACAAAAAATCTGTCAGGAAAGGTATTGATTTTATTTAAGTTTTTGGTGTTTTTTTTGTGCTAGCCGTGGCGGCACTGGCGGAGCGGGCGCCCCGACGGCGTATCAAAACAGCGGAAAAGAGTCCAGTATAACCCATTCAGCGGTAGAAAACGGACAACTCATCATCCGCAATAAAGACGACCAAAAACAAGATATCAACGAATTAAGTCGAGATACCGAGCATGCGAATAACTCACTCAAACCGATATTTAACAAACAAAAAGAGCTAGACAAATTAGAATCGGTAGAGCTAGTTAAAGACATCGCTCAACAAGCCAAAGGGGTGGTAAACAAATATGACCGCTTACAGGCGCAAAAAGAGGTAGATAAAAACAAGGAAGCGTTATCGAAAAAAGAAGCTGAAAAAGCCTATAATCAATTAAGTGCGGAAGAGCGCGCCCAGATTGATTTTAATCAATATTACGAAGACAATAAAGACTATTGGTATTCCGAGGCGGTAGACAGCCAATTACAAGCCAACCAAGCGACCAAAAACCTAGGCACCATGGGGGGAGATGTCAGCAAAGGGATTGACACAGCGACATCGATTATCACAGGCATTATTACCGGTGACATGACAGGAGGCCTTGCGGGGGCCAGTGCGCCGTGGATAGCCGAACAGATAAAACTGCACACAGGGCATATGGATAAAGACGGCACTTGGGTGACAGATAATGAAGCAGCGAGATTAGTATCGCATGCTATACTGGGTGCGGTGGTAGCGGAATTACAAGGTAACTCAGGGATAGTCGGTGGAGCAAGTGCCGTAGGAGGCGAGCTAGCGGCAAAAGTCATCATTGATAACCTCTATGGTGGAAGAGACATCAAAGACCTCACTGAAGCTGAAAAACAAAATATCAGCGCATTAACTCAATTAGCGATGGGGCTATCAACTGCAGTGGGTGGTGGAGATGTAAGTGACATCAGCACCTCGATAGCTGCAAGTAAGAATGCGGTTGAAAATAATGCCATTTCTGGGCAATTTGTAGGAAAAACAGACGAAGAAATTAAAAAAATGCTCCACGCTCAATCTAATTGTGAAAATGATAGGGAAGGATGTGAATTAGTGGGTACAATTGTTATTGGTACTATATTAGCACCAGTTGCGATAGTACTCTTACCAGAAGAGGCAATTATTGGAGGACTTTTGAGTGGCACAGCTAGCATTGGTGGTCAATATTATTTTAATGAAGATGATAGTATTAATTGGACTGATGTAGGAATAGCAACAGGAACGGGTGCTTTTACTGCTGGATTTGGTACAGGATTTTGGGGAACAATCAGTTGGAATGCTGCTGGGGGTGCATTATCGAATCAATTAGATGGTAAAGATCCTGTAACAGGTGCCATAATTGGTGCTGGCTCATCAACAATTGGTTATGGCGTTGGGAAATATGCAGAAAAAGGACTCCGTCCAATCTTTAATCCAGCAGCAAATAAATATATTCATGAAACAAACAAAGGTTTTTTAGGTGTAATAGTCTTTACTTAATCTGACATTCAAGTTATTTTATAACACAAAAAGGAGAGTCAGAAATGAATCAAACTGCCAAAATCATTAAACCTAAATTAGGACTTTTAGAATTAGCTAAGCAACTCGGTAACGTTCAACAAGCTTGCAAAGTCATGGGATACAGTCGAGATAGCTATTATCGCTTTAAAAAACTGTATGAGCAAGGGGGTGAGCTTGCGCTTCAAGAAATCAGTCGTAAAAAGCCTATCGAAAAAAATCGGGTAGAGCCACATATAGAACAAGCCGTTGTCAATATGGCCTATGAATATCCAGCTTATGGGCAACATCGGGTTGCCAATCAACTTCGTCAAGAAGGTATAATGGTGTCAGGAAGTGGTGTACGCTCTATTTGGCTACGTCACGATTTAGAAAGTTTTAAAAAACGCTTAATAGCCCTAGAAACCAAAGTGGCACAAGAAGGCTGTGTGCTCACGGAAAATCAATTACAGGCCCTTGAAAAAGCCAAAGCATCACGAGAAGCGCATGGTGAAATTGAGACACATCATCCGGGTTATTTATGTGCACAAGATACCTATTATGTAGGGCACATTAAAGGCATAGGGAAAATATACCAACAAACATTTATTGATACCTATTCTAGACTCGCTTTTGCTAAAGTCTATACCGAGAAAAACAGTCTGATTGCTGCTGATATGCTCAATGATAAAGTGCTTCCTTTCTTTGACAGCGAACAAGTACCACTTTTACGCATTCTTACAGACCGAGGTACGGAATATAATGGCCATAAGGAAAGCCATGCTTACGAACTTTATCTTAATCTAGAAGATATTGAACACACCAAGACCAAAGCCTACAGCCCACAAACTAATGGCATTTGTGAGCGATTCCATAAGACGATGAAAACAGAATGTTATGATATTTTATTTCGACGTAAGATTTACACACAATTGAGTGAAATACAAAACGATATTGAGCAATGGCTTGATTTTTACAATCGAGAAAGAGCACACTCTGGAAAATATTGTTATGGGAAGACACCCTGGCAAACATGGAATGATGCAAAAGGGTTGGTTAAGGAAAAGCAATTGGAGAATTTATTTTACTCATCGGACACGCATTTTGTTAAAATGAAGGCCGATGAGTAATACGTGTCTGTCAGATTAAGTTTGAGCTACTACATTTAGGAATAACAGGGCATTATACAGAAAGCTCAATTCCTGCTTGGACTGGAAGTGGCATTTCATCTAGTTCAAGTGAATATTTAAATAAAAAAACAACTGAAATAATTAAAAATAATAGAGATAAAAATGAATAGAAAATATTTAATACTTATATATTTCTGCTCTATAATGCCTATAGGCTTTTTGTTATTTTATCTAATAACAAACATATTATTTTTTTTATGTGGTTTTATTCTTTATGGAGAGGCAGATTTTGATCTGGGTAATATACAACAAATTTTGTTTTTTCCATGCTTAGGTCTTATCATGGGAATTGCTTGTTGGTATTCAGTATGCCGTCGCTCAGGTATTAAGATTTTCGGAAAATAATATTATCCCATCTTTAATGCTGGGATTTTACCCTATCCAAAATTTTGTATATTTGTTATTTAAAGATAGTAGTTAATTCTGTGACTAAATTCTTAACTTCGCCAAAATATTAGCTAGTGCTAGCTTCTATCTACTAGTGGATTTGTGTTGGGAAATGCTGCTTCAAAAGTTGTTCAAAAGGTAGCCCAATTAAAAACCTTATCTGGAATAGCTGATAAAATTATTGCTTATAATAGATCTGGTAGTGGCTTAAAAGCTGATCCATCGCATAGAGCAGCAAGCTTCATTACCAAAGAACAACTTAAAAAAGGTAAGGTATTTACAATAACAGGCGGTGATGGTGTTAAGCGAACCTTATTACAAACAGAAGGTTAAATAATCATGAATTTTAATTTAAATAAAAATAGAATTTATCTAAATTGGAAAGATATTTCATGGGGATATCGAAATCATATTATTGGCTGGAAAGATGTCATCAATTATGCAAATGATATGATTATTAATGGTAGTAGTAATCAAGATGTATTTGAACTATCAATGGTTAATTCCTCTAATATTTTTAAGTTAGATAATTTATTGAATAAAATTGCTGGGTCTTTAGAGAATTATAGTAACGCAAAATGGTTATATATTTTGTTACTACAATTATATAATATTCGTAATGACATTAAAGATCCATTAGGTGAAGTAGAAGCAATTTATGAAAATTTTGATTATCCTGAAGAAATAGAGTCTTTCGTGAGATACATGCCTGTATCTAATGATTATGATCCTTCTAAGCATACTCAAGAGGAAAATGAAAAGCGGTTATATTTTAATTGGAAACAATATTTAGATAACCAAGAAAATATTTGGAAATAAAAAATGATTCTATCCCTATCCTAAATTTTGTATATTTACCAGTAAAAAGTGACAGTTAATTCTGTCACTAAATTCGATAATTAATTTTTTAATTACTAATTTTGGCTTAGCACTACTATTTAGCCATTATTATTTTCATGCGCCATGATTAATAAATCCCGTTTACTGTATTGCTCATGGTGTCATATATCCCTCTATTCAAAACATAAAAAACACATTAACTCACTATTTTTACTTACAAAAAATCAGTCAGGAAAGGTATTGATTTTATTTAAGTTTTTTGTAATGACAAAGATGATTTTGATAGCAAGGTTGGCAATAACACCGAATTAAAAGCAACAAACAAAGGCCAGTCTTAACCGACAAGTAGTAACAAAAAATCTACGAAGACGCCTACAACAAGCCCATGAACGAAAGGATGTCGGCGATGGGCAGTGACCGTCGCCAAGGCATTGATATGGTGGTTAGCATCATCAACGGCTTAATTGGTGGCAACATGATAGGACTTTATTTTTTGCTTTAACCTTGCACAAGGAAAGTCTGGTGCTGGAGTATCCCTTGCCAGTTTAGTGGAATGTTAGAAGTTATAACTCACAAATATTCTTTCATTCTTTTATATAAAAATTAGTAGTATAAAATTTACATTTAGTAGATGGAAACATAATATATATTGGACATTCTCTATTATCAAATTTTGTGTAATCAAAATAATATAAATCACGAAAATCTTTTTGAATAACAACAATTTGAGTGTCCTTTAGTATATTGTTTTTCAGATCAATGAAACGCATAATCAACTGATTGTTATTTGAATTCGACGCTAAATTTTTTAACCGTGATATTTTTCTCTTATGATTTGTATTTATATCATAGCGGTGACTTCTGTACACTTTTTGGTGAGGATCAATCACGGATTTAAGAAGACAAATTAAAATTTGATTTTTTTCAAAAATAGCTGTCTCTTCTCTTGAGAAGCATTTTTAATTTGTCCCATATTTTTCCAAGTCACATTCTTAATTCCTAATTGTTTCAAAGTTGAATTAATAAAAACAGATTTAATGCTGTTTCCTGCAAAGAAACGGATAAACCAAGTAGGGGCATCAGAAGTGGTTAAAACTGTAGTTGAGTTGATATGATTAATCTTACCCTTTATTCCCGTTGGAGTATCAATGTAAGAAAAGTTCTTTTTAAATACTTTATCAATAAAACCTTTTAAGATCGCTGGTAAATCATACCACCAAATAGGAAATATAAAAACGATATCAGATGCATCCGTTATCATTTTCTGATATTTTTCTACTAAAGGATCTGTTGTTTGTCCTGTACTGTATAACCTTAATTCTTCGGGAGTGTATATTGGATTAAAACCGTCTTTATATAAATCAATAATATCAAAGTCTTTTCCGCTTTCTTTTAAAAGAGATACAGTTCTTTCCAAAATAGCATGATTATAGCTCTTTTCATAGGGATGAGAATAAATTATTAATGTTTTCATTGTAAAATCTCATTGTTTTTTAAAAATAAATTTGATCCTAGCCAAAAAATGGACAAAAGTTGCCTCTATGATATAAACAAAACTCATAGGAGACAAATATTATGGTGAAAAAGTTTAACATCGAATTCAAACAACAATCAGTCGATTATGTGTTATTTCTGGCACACTTTCCATAAGTGAACTTAACCACCTAGGTGAGGTAAATCAACTCAACTCTAGATAAGTGGATTAGGCAACTTGCCCCAATAAAACCAGCCGTCGAGAGTCAACGGTTGAGCAACAGCGGATTATAACCTTAGAAAAAATTAAAGAACTGAAAATGGCCAATGACACACTAAAAAGGCACATGTGTACTACATCAACAACCCAAGTCGCTGAAATACGCTTATATAAAAAATTATTTAACCTTCTATCCCATTATCAGGATATGCTCGTTACTTAGTGTCAGTATGTCGGGTTATTATGCTTGGCTAAAAAGCTCCAATAAATCAGTCAAACTTTACTTACAAAAAATCGGTCAAGAAAGATATTGATTTTATTTAAGTTTTTATATAACAAATAAAGTGGTAACAACTTTTGGGCTGTTTGTTAATTTTTTTGGTTTAAAGGTGTAATGGTGGGCATTTTTTCACAAAGATGGAAACGCCCATAACTACACTTTCGATCCTATTTATCTATTATACAAAAAAACTATCCCATCGAAATCACCCGATCAAACAACGGATTATCTGTCAATCGATGTGTCACCATTAGCAACGTTTTACCGTTACAGGTCTTTTTAATTAATTGAATCATTTGCTGTTCTGTTTGTTGATCAAGGCTTTCTGTTGGTTCATCCATTAAAATTAATGGCGAATTATGTAGCAATGCTCTTGCAAGACCAATACGGCGGATTTCGCCACCTGATAGGGAGCGACCACCTTGTCCAAGGAGTAAGTTTAACCCTTGTTCAGTGGTGAGCAGTTTATCGAGTTCGACTTGATGTAATACCGCTATGAGTTGTTCATCAGTTGCTCGTTGGTTTCCGATTAATAAATTGTGCCGTAGGCTATCACTAAAAATAGTAATTACTTGCGGAACAACCGCAATGGCTTGGCGAAGTGTGGGTTCATCGAGTTGGTTTATTGGTTTGTCGTTAATAAAAATTTCCCCCGAATTGGGTTCCCAACTGCGTGTGATTAAACTTAATAAAGTGGATTTGCCACCCCCCGTTTTGCCAATTAAGCCAATATGTTCGCCAGCTTTGACTGTTAAGGAAAAATCAGTTAATACCGCAAAAGGTTGATTTGGATAGCTAAAGTTGATGTTGTTTAACTGTAATTTAGCCGATTTTAGATCAATTAGTTGTCCTTGCGTTGTAAATTGTACATCAGGTTTTTGATTGAAAATAGCGGTAGTGCGAGTAGCCGATGTGAGTACTTGCCCTAAAAAGATAAAAGCGCCAGGAATGGGCATGAGTATTTCAGCACTGGCAAGACTGACAAAGACAAATAACGCCACTAAAGGCGATAGGGTGTATTGTGTGATTAGCCATAGTACTAATAAGGTTAAAAATCCTG
The DNA here is from genome assembly GCF_009795755.1 of Gilliamella sp. Pra-s60. Lineage (NCBI taxonomy): Bacteria > Pseudomonadati > Pseudomonadota > Gammaproteobacteria > Orbales > Orbaceae > Gilliamella > Gilliamella sp. Pra-s60. Next base: position 12,548 of record NZ_WTFA01000018.1, read on the forward strand.
CAATTAATAAGACAAGTGCACTTGATAGTGCCATTAGTGTTGATTGGCGTTGTTGGTTGTAAAGCCAACTCGATTCAAGTTCATTAAGTTTTGCACGATAGCGTGATTGTGCATTAAATAAAGTAAGTTCGGCTTGTCCTTGTAGGTAGTTAACTAATAGCAGCCGATATTCACTTTGTTGCTTTGCCAGTGTTATTCCTAATTGCTTACCTGCTTGATAAAAGATAACAGGCACCACCAGTAAGGTAGTAGTAAGAATAATACTGATGGTTAAAGCAATCGGTAAGTTTATATTTGCTAACCCAATAAATAAAATACCAATAGTAACAAGTGCGGTAACAATAGGCGAAAACAGTTTTAGATACAGGTGATCAAGAGCATCAATATCGACAATAAAGCGATTAAGTAAGTCCGCCTTTTGATATTGGGCAAGTTGATTGGCACTGAGTGGTAGTATTTTTTTAAACGCCAAGGCTCTTAAATAAGAAAGCAGTTTAAACGTTGTGTTGTGATCAACTAAGCGCTGCATATAACGGGCAGCGGTTCGCGTTATTGCTGCTGCACGTACGCCTGCTGCAGGTAGCATATAGTTAAAGGTATATAAGCCCGCTACACCAACAACAGCCGTGGAGGCTAAAAACCATCCCGATAATGATAGCAAAAATACGCTAGCAAATAGGGTTAGAATAGACAGCGATAATCCCAATAAAATTTGCCCAAAATAGTGTTTGTAAAGTGCAATATAGGGGCGCAGAGTAGTTAGCATGTACTCTCCTTGTTATGATAATGCAGTTTTCCTTCTGATAATTGCCATATTTGATCAAAATATTGCATATCATCATTTTGATGGGTGATGGTGATGCTATTTGTGGCGATATTTTGCTGATCTAAGTTTTGTATGGTTTGTTTATCTAAACTAGCTGTTGGTTCATCAAGGATCAATAGTTGGCAGGGTTTTAACATAGCTCGAGCTAATGCTATACGCTGTGCTTGTCCGACTGATAATCTAATGGCATCTTCTCCAACTTGTGTCTCTAAACCAGCAGGTAATTTGGCGATGACTTCGGTTAACTGCGATTTGTGAATCACTGTTTCAATTTCCTGTTCTGATGCATTTGGTTTACCAAGTAAAATGTTGTCTCGCACTGAGCTGTTAATTAAATACGGACTTTGACCAATCCAGCTAATTTGTTGTTGCCAAGTTTTGATATCGAGTTGGTTAAATTCAATACCGTTAATTTTGAGTGATCCTTGATAAGGTAAAAATCCTAGTAAAACATGGATTAACGAGGTTTTACCTTCACCACTTTTTCCAATGAGTGCTAATTTAAAAGGCGCACGTAACGAAAATGATAACGGTCCAACAAGGGGGTGACCTTCGTTTGATATTACAACTAAGTTATCGGCCTGAATGGTTTGTAAGGATTGAGCAAATGGGATATTGGATAATGTTACGTTAGTGTGTTGTTGTGGTGATTTTTGGGTTAAGAATGCTTCGATATTGTCGGCAGCGGCAATGGCTTCGGCTTTGGCGTGATAATAAGTTCCTAGATCTCGTAACGGTTGAAAGTACTCGGGTGCTAAGATCAGCGCAAAAAATCCCGCAAATAAGGTAACTGTTCCGTTATAAGCACCAAAATTAAATTCGCCTAAATATGAAAAACCAAAATAAACGGCAACCACAGCGATCGAAATTGAAGTAAAGAATTCTAATACCGCTGATGATAAAAAAGCCATTTTTAATACTTGCATGGTTTTAATGCGAAAATCTTCTGACGCTTTGGCAATTTCGTTGGTTTGTTTATCACCTTGGTTGAATAGGCGAATAGTGCTTAAACCTTTAAGGCGATCTAAGAAGTGACCACTTAAATAAGCAAGTGCTTTAAAATGACGGCGGTTAATATCAGCAGCACCCATGCCTACTAATATCATAAAAATAGGAATGAGTGGCGCAGTACAAAGCAAAATGGCTGCAGCAGCCCAATTAAATGGCAATATTGCAATACTGATTAAAATGGGCGTCATGCTTGCCAATCGCATTTGTGGTAAGTAACGAGCAAAAAAATCATGTAATTTATCGACTTGTTCAATCAGCAAGGTGCTCCATGCACCAGTGGTGCTTTGATTTAAATAGGCAGGGCCATGCAGTTCAAGTTGATTAATTAATTGGTGCCGAATTTGTTGGCGAACTTTTTTACCTATAGCAAAGTTAATTTTTTCGCGTAGATAAACAAAACACGCCCGTATTAGCAGCACAGCCATTAGTGCACCCAAAAAGGGTAGAATGTCCACAAAATGGTGCTGCTCAATAATGAGTTTTTGTAAGATAATAGCAAGCAATCCAGCTTGGGTTATAACCAAGATTGTTAACATAAACCCCGTTAATGTTGACGCACGCAAATCACTTTTATGTTTTTTTGCCTGCTGTTTTAGCCAGCCTAGTAGATATGTTTGGCGTTTTTTATCTAATGACATGTAGATTGTTACTTTTTATTTTAAGTTGTCTAAATAATGTTCCGCATCTAAAGCAGCCATGCAACCAGTTCCTGCTGATGTAATGGCTTGTCGATAAACATGATCCATAACATCACCTGCAGCAAAAATACCTTCGACACTAGTTTGTGTGGCATTGCCTTGAGTACCTGATTGTACTTTGATATAACCACCATTTAGTTCAAGTTGACCTTCAAATATAGTGGTATTGGGTTTGTGACCAATGGCAATAAATACACCTAAAACTGAGATGTCTTCGGTTATGTTAGGGGCTTGTGTGCTACGGATCCTAACACCTGTTACACCCATATCATCACCTAATACTTCGTCAACGATGCGATGAGTATGTAAAATCACTTTGCCTTCTTTGACTTTTTCAGCCAAGCGATCCATTAATATTTTTTCAGCTCTAAAGCTGTCTCGACGGTGAATTAAGTGTACTTCACTCGCAATATTGGCTAAGTAAAGTGTTTCTTCAACAGCTGTATTACCACCGCCTACGACAGCAACTTTTTGGTTGCGGTAAAAAAATCCGTCGCAGGTTGCACACGCAGATACGCCTTTACTTTTAAACGCCTCTTCAGATGGTAGACCAAGATATTGTGCCGAAGCACCTGTTGCAATAATGAGTGCATCACAGCTATATTCAGTCTCACTACCAAAAAGCTTATAAGGCTTAGTGCTAAAATCGACACGATCAATTTGATCTAAAATAATTTCAGTATTAAATCTTTCGGCATGTTCTTGCATTTTGACCATTAATTCAGGTCCTGTTAGATCAGGTGCACCTGCTGGCCAGTTTTCAAGGTCGGTGGTGGTAGTGAGTTGCCCACCTTGTTGCATTCCTGTAATTAATACGGGTGAAAGGTTAGCTCGAGCTGCATAAACAGCAGCAGTATAGCCCGCTGGACCAGAACCAAGTATTAATAGGCGTGCGTGTTTGGTTTTCATGTTTAAATCCTTACTTATTTTTAATTTTGATTATTTTAAACAAAATTAACTTAATTTATGACTGATAAGTCTAACATTATCAATCTTCAAGGTGCAAAATAATTCATTATTGTAGTGATAGGCTGTAACAATAAGAACGATTTACTTTGTTGTATTGGTTGTATTGAGCAAGGTTATCTTTTTATTTTCAATTGCTTTATATATCTTTGTTATTTTTTTAAATTATGTTTATTTTTGTTTTTTATTTTCTGTGTTTAAAATATGCACTTTTATTTTTAACTTTATTTTTCCATTATCTGATAATCTTTTTTGATTATTGGTTTATTTTATATCCTGACAAAAGTAAGGGGAAGACGATATGGATAATCCTTCAAAGGATAATGCAGAAGCCGTGCTTAGAAAAATTAATTGGGCACAAGAGATTTTAAATTCAGTACAACAAAATGTTAGTGACCCTCAAATTGGTAATATTTTATCGGGTATTTCATTTATTATGGATTCGGCCTCAATGGATGCTGAGGCACTTTATCAATCCATTAAGTAATATTCAATAAAGTAATATTTATACTTACTGCCTTCATTCGTTGTTTGGTAATAAAGGACGAAGGTAGTAAGTGGTTAAATTGATTTAACTGTTATCTGATAGATGCGTAGTTAAGTCTGAAAGCGACCAACGGATATGTGCAGTAGGTTCGTTGATTCGGTAACCAAAAGCCAAACAAAGTCCAACACCAAATGAGTCACCGCCAAATTGGGGAATGTGTTTTTCTAGAATTTTTATGACTTTATCATGATCAAATCCACCAATAGCACACGAGTCAATACCACGAAATGCTGCTGCCGTCATCATATTGGCACTAGCGATATAGTCTTGCATTTCTGACCAGTGGTTGATGGTTAAGCCGTCTGCTAAGCCTTGTTCGCAAAAATTGATAAAGCCTTGGCAAGCAATATCAATATCGGTTTGATTATTGGGATCGGGTAAGGTGCGTGCAATTGTTTGTCGTAAATAATCGCTCTGTAACGTAAAATTATTCGCTTTGCGGTAAAGCACAATTACAAAATGCGAACAGCTTGTGACTTGCTCTTGGTTGTAGCAAACATTGCGTAATTCAACTTTTATTTTGTGGCTATCAACCACTACAAAATGCCAAGGTTCCATACCAAATGATGAAGGAGATTGTCGCCCTGCCTCTAATATATATTCAATATCATCATTGTTGATCTTTTTTGTGTCGTCAAATTTTTTACATGCATGTCTAAAGTCGAATGCTTGGGTTAGCTTGTCCATATTTTCTCCTAAGATTGGCTATTCCACGGGGCAACTTTTAATAATAATAACATACCAGGAATGGCAAGAATAAAACATAAACAAAAAAAGTTTGTCCATCCTAAATATTCAACCATAATACCTGTAGATGCATTAATTAACGTTCTAGGTATTGAAGCAATACTAGTAAATAAAGCAAATTGGGTTGCTGTATAAAGTGGGTTAGTTGTTTTTGCAATAAATGCGACAAAGGCAGCAGAACCAAGACCTACGCCAAGTGATTCAACTCCAATTACTATGGCTAATAATGTTTTTTGAAATGTTCCTATTGTAGTAAATGGTCCTTCTATCGAAAGCCAAACAAATCCTAAAATTGATATAACTTGAACAACGCCAAAAGACCATAGTGCTCTGTTTATGCCTATTTTGATCATCAAAATACCGCCCATTAATGCACCAAACACACTTGGCCATAACGAGGCATTTTTTGCAATCCAACCAATATCGGGGCGACTGTAACCCATTTGTAAATAAAAATTTGTAGCTAAAGCGGTTGCCATGCTATCGCCTAGTTTATATAAAAATATGAATGTTAAAATTAATATGGCTGTTTTAAGTCCATTTCGAGTAATAAACTCACTAAATGGCTTAATGATGATATCTTCAAAAGTATGATTTTGGGGTGATTGGTTAATCGGCTCTTTCACTAATAGTGTCATGATGATGGCAGGTAACATAAAAAGTGCTGTGATAATAAAAACACTATTCCATGGTAAGGTATTGGATAATATCAGAGATAATGACCCTGGTACTAAACCTGCAATACGATAGGCATTAGTATGAATACTATTACCAAGTCCTAATTCTTTATCAAGTAATAACTCTCGTCTAAAAGCATCCAGTGCAATATCTTGTGTGGCTGAAAACAGCGCAATAATAAAGCAAATAGTAGCTATTAACCAAATATTTAATGAAGGTGAAAAAAATCCCAATATTGCGATCGAAAATAAAAGTATTATTTGTGAACCAAGCATCCAACCACGTCGTCGCCCTAAATTAAAGAGTGAAATGTTATCCATCAATGGTGACCACATGAATTTTAAAATATAGGGGATCTGTGTTAATGAGAAAGCACTAATCGCTTTGATATTAATACCATCACTTTCTAGCCATGCAGGTAATAGTTGTAATAATAAATAAAAAGGAAGACCAGAAGCAAAACCCGTAAAAATGCAGATCATCATCTTGGTAGTAAAAATGGTTTTTAAAAGTGAATTTTGCGAATTATTCATTATTTAACTTTAATGGTTAGTTTTTTTGCAAAGTGTTATCATATCACACAACACCAAAAAATAATTCTACAAGCCAAGATAAACCGTTACCTAAAGTCATTTTTCAAAAAACCAAGAGTGGTATTGAATAAATATGTTTCAGTATAAAATTTAATGCCAATATTCAGTTAAAAATTAACTAATTATCATCAAAAGGGGTTCAGTAATATGAAAAGTTCAATCAAAGTTGCTGTCTTTAGTAGTAAGCATTATGACAAAGAACATTTAGACATCACAAATAAAAAATTTGGTTTTGATATTGAATATTATGAGCATAAATTAAGTCATAAAACAGTGGTTACTGCCCAAGGTTATGATGCGGTCTGTGCATTTGTGAACGATGAAATAGATAAAAAAGTACTTCAAAAATTAGCCAGTTTTGGTATTAAAATTTTAGCACTTCGCTGTGCTGGGTTTGATAATGTTGATTTAGGCGAGGCTGAAAAACTAGGCATTACTATTGTCCGTGTTCCTGCTTATTCTCCCGAAGCTGTTGCGGAACATGCAGTGGCATTAATGATGACACTAAACAGAAGAACTCATAAGGCTTATCAACGAACTCGTGATGCAAACTTTTCGTTAGATGGCTTGACTGGCTTTAATATGCACAATCGTACTGCTGGGGTTATTGGTACTGGCAAAATTGGTCAAGCTGTTATCCGCATCTTGAAAGGTTTTGGTATGCATATTCTTGCTTATGATCCTTATCCAAATGATATTGCAGTTGAGTTAGGGGCGCAATATGTTGAGTTAGATGAGTTATATGCAAAATCAGATGTGATTACGCTACATTGCCCAATGACGCCTGAAAATTATCATTTATTGAATAAAGAATCTTTTCAAAAGATGAAAGATGGTGTGATGATTATCAATACCAGTCGTGGAGCATTACTTGACGCAACAGCCGCAATTGATGCATTAAAACAATCAAAAATAGGTGCTTTGGGGATGGATGTTTATGAAAATGAACGTGATCTCTTTTTTGAAGATAAATCTAATGATGTTATTTTAGATGATGTTTTCCGCCGTTTGTCTTCTTGTCATAACGTTATTTTTACTGGTCATCAAGCCTTTTTAACACAAGAAGCGTTATTGAATATTTCTGATACCACGTTAAATAATATTAAGCAAATATCTGAAGGTAAACCATGTCCAAATATTGTTAAATAACAATAAATATTTTATGATGTTGTCGATTTTTCAACTACTTAAAATATGGTTTTTTTATGCAACGCATTATCGTTTTTGTTAGTTTAATTTTATTACTTACAGCTTGTAGTAATAAGCGATCGCCAACATCACCAATGAAAGAACACCGTGGACATACCAATGTCAAAGGTGGGGTTTATCTTGAAAAAGATCACAATCAGGAAAAAAACACAAGTGCCCCATTAGCGGTCGATCAAGAAAAGTTTATCGATAGAATGGTTAGTAAACATGGTTTTAACCGCCAACAGTTACGTAATGTGCTTGCACAAGCCAATAAGCTTGATTGGGCCATTAATTTAATGGATAAACAAGCGCCAAAAGCAGGTTCATCAACAGTACCAAATGGCGCTTGGATTCGATATAAAAATAAATTTATTACTGCAAGTAACCTTCCTCGAGGTGTTGAATTTTGGAATCAATACCAAAAAGAACTACAGCGTGCTTATAATGAATACGGTGTTCCACCCGAAATTATTGTTGGTATTATTGGTGTCGAAACCGGTTGGGGCAGAGTAATGGGTAAAACCAAAATTATTGATGCTCTATCAACGCTGGCTTTTTATTACCCAAGGCGTGCACAGTACTTTTCTAATGAGCTAGAAGACTTTTTGGTAATGTGTCGAGATGAAGGCGTTGATCCTTTTGATTTAAGCGGATCGTTTGCCGGAGCAATGGGATATGGTCAATTTATGCCTTCAGCATTTAGACGTCACGCTGTCGATTTTAATCATGATGGGCATATTGATTTATGGGATCCTGTTGATGCTATCGGTAGTGTAGCTAATTATTTTAAATCACATGGTTGGCAACGAGGTAAAAAAGTAGCGGTTATTGCTGATGGTCAAGCTCCATCTCTTAATACTGGTTTTAGTACCAAATACTCAATTGAAGAGCTTGCAAAATCGGGATTAAAGCCTCGAAGCTCTTTAGATGGACATACGCAAGTTAGCTTATTACGGCTTGATGTGGGGGATAGTTATCAATTTTGGTATGGATTACCAAACTTTTATACTATCACCCGTTATAATCACAGTACACATTATGCCATGGCCGTTTGGCAATTAGGGCTGGCAGTAAAAGACGCAAGATAACGATTTTTTGCTTAGTACTAATCGAATATTGGCTTGTGTTATAGGTTTAAGGTCGCAATTGCGACCTTTTTTGTGGCAATAATACTAAGAAATGGTTAACTTTATGGCTAGCAATAATAAAAACAGACCAAAAAATCGGATTAATTTTTTTATTGATAATTTTTGCGCAATTTGCACACCTACTTTAGCCATCGGTATACTTGCTAACATAATAACTAATGCTGCAGGTAAATAAACAAAACCTAAACAATATTGTGGCAATTGTGAGTTATTCCAACCAGCTATTATATAACCAATGGTTCCACCAATCGCAACTGGTAAGGTAAATGCGGCCGATGTCCCAATTGCTTTACGCATATCTACACCACACCTTTTCAAAAAAGGAATAACTAATACACCGCCACCAACGCCGACAAGAGCGGAGAAAATACCAATTACAGTGCCAGCAAATACAAAAATGTAATTATTAAAAGAAATATCTTTACTGAATTGATTTTCTTGTTTTTTGTCTATCTGTAAAATAAATTTAACACTTACATAGATAAGAAATAGAATAAAAATCCATTTTAACCAATTTCCTGGAATATAAGGCGTCATATACGAACCACATAACGTACCAATTATACAACCTAAAACCATTTTTTTTAGGATTGGCCACTGAATATTGTGGTTTTTATTGTGTATATAGCTAGATGATAAACTAGTGCCAATAATTGTGGCTAATGATGTCGCAATAGCAATATGGTTAATCCATGCCTCGCCCAGATTGAAATAACTCAAAGTGAAGATTAAAGCAGGCACAATTAATGCGCCACCCCCAACACCAAACATACCCGCTAATAACCCTGCGGCTGCACCAATACAGAGAAAGATTAGAAACTCAAAAATCATATTCAATCCTTAAGGCGACGCTAAACAAATAACCAGTTTATTGGTCGTTAAGTGAAAATTGAAGCTAGGATATATTCGTTGCAAAATTCTCTTTATTTTACCTGAGTTATTTAAGATATATCAATGTGTCGATTAGTAGTTTATTGACGATTTACAAAGGAGATGATATATATTCTCCCCCTGTTTTACATTTGCATAACAATTATCACAAAATGCTATCAGAAATATTACGAGGTGCATTAATTTCAGCAAGTCTAATTATTGCCATTGGGGCTCAAAATTTATTTGTGCTTAAACAAGGGATATTAAAAAATTATATCTTTTTTGTAGTAGTAATCTGCTTTGTCTGTGATTTTGCACTAATGTCAGTAGGTATTTTGGGAGTGGGGACATTTATTAGTACTAATCTGCTAATAACTCGTATTCTTGCCACTTTAGGGGTGATTTTTTTGAGTTGGTATGGTTTTTCAGCTTTTAAAAGTGCCGTTCAAGGTAATAGTTATTTGCAAATAGAATCTCAAAATTTGCAAAATAGTCGTTTATCCAAAGTGATACTAGCAACCTTGGCTGTTACTTTACTCAATCCTCATGTTTATTTAGATACCGTTGTTATTGTGGGTGGTATTGCTAGTACATTAACAAATGAACAAAAATTGGCTTTTTTAATTGGTGCTGTTTGTGTTTCGTTCATTTGGTTTTTTGGAATAGGTTATAGTGCAAGACTGCTAACACCGCTATTTAAACAAAAAAAGGTTTGGATCATATTGGACTTTTTGATTGGGTGTACGATGTTTTATATCGCTTATCAATTAGCTTGGTATGTTTTTGATAGTTATTAATATTATGGTACTTTATAAGATAAAAAGAACTGTTTTTTCTTTTTATCTTAAAGACAAATTTAACCATGAATGGAAAACCTTAAAAAGGTTGTTATGATTTTTGTAACTATTTGTTGTTTTGGGGAAATTTTTCTAACGTTAGCGTAGTGTTATCTTCGATTTTTTGTTTAATTAGATTAATCTGATTTGTTTTGGAATAGTATAATCAAATGGTGGGTCGTGAGCGATTCGAACGCTCGACCAACGGATTAAAAGTCCGCTGCTCTACCGACTGAGCTAACGACCCATCTGAAGATGGTGGGTGATACCGGGTTCGAACCAGTGACCCCCTCCTTGTAAGGGAGGTGCTCTCCCAACTGAGCTAATCACCCCAAATGTTTTTATTTCTAAAACGTCACGGTAAAGATTGGTGGGTGATACCGGGTTCGAACCAGTGACCCCCTCCTTGTAAGGGAGGTGCTCTCCCAACTGAGCTAATCACCCTTACCGTGTGGATGTGCATTATAAGGCACGTCTTATTTCAGTCAACCTTTTTTTTTAAATTTCTCTAAAATCGGCTTTGTTCGATTTAATTTTAAACATTTTTTGGGTGATAGTTCGCAAAAATTACTTTTCTCTATTTTTATTTAGTAAAGAATTACTATGATGAAGCGATTCGGTTATCACAAATAAAAAGTTAATCCATCATGGTTTTTAATAAAGAACGTGTCATTATTTATGTTCAGCCCACTATTTTACGATATAAGACAGTGAGCTCTGCCAAGCAAGTCACTACATTAGATATGAGCGATGATTTAGTTGCATTTCATTATCAAAATGAAGCTGATATCGATTTATTTTTAAGTGATTTACAAAAGAAATTTGTGGGACGGACTGAATTTGAACTTAATTTGGACGTCAATTTAATCCAAACACAACAACTTACTTTACCAGACATAAAGTTAAAATTAAGTGAATTAATTTTATATATTGAAGCTAACATTTATAAATTATTTCAATTACCCACTAAAAATGTATTTTTTGATTTTGTTTATCCAACCAAACAAAATAAATACGTTACCGTGATGATAACTGAGCGCAATAACATTGAAAATTGGGTAAATATTTTTAAAAAATATGAACTACGATTAACATTTGTTGGTTGTCGATTTGACCATGCTGAAATTAATTTTTTACCTTGGCGACAAGAAAAGCAAATAAAACACCAACGGCAATTAGCGTACACAATTGTTAGTTTTATCGGCATAATTAGCTGTTTGCTTTGTTATTGGTGGATTCAAGCGCGAAATGAACAGCAATATTATGAGCAAAAACTACTAGAACAACAGCAGGTAGTACAAAAACTCACGGCTGAATTATCTAGTTACTTACCTAACCCATCATTAAGTCAAAAGCAGATCCAAAATGCATTATTGTTGTTTTCAGAACAATTGCCTTCGGTTATTTGGTTGAATTCTTTTTATTATGAACACCAAAAAATTAGGATTGATGGGCAAAGTTTTAGCTATGTTGAATTAACTAATTTTAATCAGAATCTGTTAACAATGAAAAATATCAACAACAGTCAAATAAATAGCGTCTTATCTAATAAAACGAACTTAGTTTTTGAAATGGAAATGTGCCTTAATGAACAATGATTTTTTTAATCGCCCAATTTGGCAACAATATCTGCTGTCTATATTTTGTTGTTTGGCAGTTTTTGCAGTTGTTTATCTATTTTTTATCCACGATATTGAGCAACAAGCTAGATTAAATGCCAACGCATATCAACAAAAAATCACTGAAACGCAGCTATTACAGAACAAAGTGAATCGTTATCAAACTAGTAAAAATAGTTTATATAGTTTGATATCAGAACAAGAGCTAGCACAGGCGATCGAACAACATCAGCTAGTGTTAAGTGCCTTTAAGCGCTATCAAGCAGACCAAACAGTGAACTGGGATATAGAGCTAAATGGTCAGTTTTTTAATTTTATGAATTTAATTTCATCATTGACCAATGATTTTTATTTTCTTGATTTTCAAAACCTAAAAATTAGTAAACAAGATCAGCAGTTACAGATCACCTTTACATTATTGTTTAAAAAGGATAATGAGTGATGCGTTATTTATTTTTATGCATCGGTTTATTGTTTTTTGTCTGTTTTGACCTAAAAGCAGACAAGCCTTTAGAACGGGATCCTTTTCAACCATATTATTCGATTTCTTGTAGTGAACAAACCGAACAACTGCTTGAACAAATTCAAATTTGGCATTTTAGGGGAATAATGAAACAAATAGATCAAAATTATCAACAGATTTGGCTAGTATCCGATAATCAATGGCTAGCAATAACCGATGATGCTGTGCCAAATGTCTTATTTCCTTGGCATGTGCAATCTTTACTTAACGATAAAATTATTTGGCAAGCAAATCTACCTGATTATTGCCATAACACTGTATCATGGACAATGCCTATCAATGAATAACAATGTTAAGAACCAACGGCTAAATCACTATATTAGCCTTATTACTCAAACTAAAAGCAATTTGGCAATAACAATTATTTTTATTTTTTTTATCATTGGAATAAAAGCCTGTTATGCCAATATCGATCAATCATTAAATGCCAAACAGCAAAAAAATGTCTCAATGACATTTTATCAAACCGACATTGCCATCATTTTACAGGCACTAGCTGATAGTAAACAGATGAATTTGGTTATGATAGAAGATTTACCCATAAAGCAAACCATTAAACTAAATAACGTTGATTGGAATAAAGCATTAAAGATCGTATTAGATTCAGCAAATTTACACGCAGAAATTGATGACAATATTTTGTTTGTTTCTAAATCACCAGATCCTGAAATATTGTTACAAAAACAACAATTAGCGCAAAAAGAACAAGAGTTTAACCAACCGCTTAGCTCATTATCAATACCGATTAATCATGCAGATCCAACAACGTTAATCGAGACAATTCAACAGCAAGGGCTACTTTCAGAAAGGGGAAAGGTAGCACTCGATAAACGTACCAATTCACTGATTATTACTGATTTAGCTAAACAATTTACTCAAATCAAAAAATTGGTAAAAACACTTGATAAACCCATGCCTCAAGTTCATATTTCAGCTCATATTGTCACTATGAGTGATGAAAGCATGTCACAGCTTGGTATTAAATGGGGGTATGCTGGTAAGTCATCGCAATTATTGGATAAGTTTGATGTTAGTCTTGGTGTAGCACATCCTACTACAACGGTGGGGTTTAATTTAGCAAAACTATCGGGAAGTTTGTTGAATTTGGAATTATCAGCGCTTGAATCTGAAAATCAACTAGAAATTATTGCTAGTCCAAATTTACTTACTTCTAATCAAAACATGGCATCGATAAAACAAGGTACCGAAATTCCTTACGAAGTGTCTAGTGGTAGCAATGGCGCGACATCGATTGAGTTTAAACCAGCGGTATTGGGGTTAGAAGTGACCCCTAAAATACTGTCTGATGATCGCATGATTTTAGATTTATATATTACACAAAATACAGCAGGGCGTTCAATAAAACGTAGTGATGGTGGCGAAGCGCTTGCAATTGATACACAAGAAATCAAAACACAAGTGCAAATAAAAAATGGGGAAACCCTTGTATTAGGGGGAATCTTTCAACAGGTTAATACTAATAACAAACGTAAAGTTCCAGGTGTTGGTGACGTGCCTGTAATTGGCAATTTATTTAAACACAACAGCAAAAAACAGCAAAAACGTGAGTTAGTTATTTTTATTACACCACAATTAGTTGAGTAAATGTTAACGGAGTTGTATTATACTTTGACCTATTTTTGTTTTACTTTGATACCTCATTACAGTTCAAAGTATATTATCTTAGTTATTATTATCATTTATTATAAAAGTCGAGAATATTATGCATGTTGTTGCTTCTGATTTAGACGGGACTTTATTAACGCCTGAACATAGCTTATCACCTTATACCAAACAAGTTCTTCAAGCACTCCGTAATAAAGGAATTCATTTTGTGTTTGCAACTGGCAGACACCATATTGATGTCGCACAAATGCGCGAAAATATGGAAATAGATGCTTTTATGATAACCTCAAATGGCGCAAGGGTGCATGATAGTCAAGGTAATTTAATCTTTAGCCAAAGTATTTCCCCCTTGCTTGCGAGTGAAATTGCTCAAATGAGTATGGATGATCCATTAATTTATACTCATTTATATCGTGGTGATCATTGGTTGATTAATAAAGAGGATACTTTCTCGTTAGAATTTTATCGTGATACACAGTTTACTTATCAATTATTCAATCCACTTGATTTTGATACTAATGATATTGCTAAAATTTATTTTACAACAACCGATGATGCACTTTATCCACATCTTGTTCAGTTAAAAAATCGACTAGAGGCTAAATTTGGCAATAAAATTAGTGTTGCCTTTTCAACATTAAATTGTCTTGAAGTCATGTCAGAAAATGTTTCAAAAGGCAGTGCATTAAAAAAAGTTGTTGAGAAACTCGGTTACAGTTTAAAAGACAGCATCGCTTTTGGTGATGGCATGAACGACTACGAAATGCTAAAAGTGGCAGGTAAAGGATGTATAATGCAAAATGGTAGTGCAGAATTAAAGAAACTATTACCAGAATTAGAAGTCATTGGATCGAACGCTCAAGATGCTGTTCCTCATTATCTAAGTAAGCTATTTTTATAATTATCAATACATTAAAAAATGAACATAACTATAGACAAAGAACTCAATACACTTGGATTGCGTTGTCCTGAACCTATTATGCTAATTAGAAAAACCATTCGAGAACTTGCTATAGGGCAAGTTCTTTATGTTATTGCCGATGATTTTGCTACGACGCGCGATGTTCCTAGTTTTTGCCGCCACATGGATCACGAATTACTCTCATTACAGATAGAATCAGAACCATATCAATATTGGATTAAAAAATCGCATTGATTAACAGTCATCTTAATAAAAAATTTTAGAAAAGTATGTCGTTGCATCAAGTGAATTCAATCTGTTTTAAGTAAAAACGTAATGTTCGCCAGTCATTCGGTTGGAGGTTATCAACCATTAGCCAAAGTGTACCGTTTTTTCCGTTTCGTCGAGATTTTAAATTTAAAATAACAACATAACGGAATATCAAAGGTTTATGCATTAGATGCCAGCGTTGTTTGTGCCAATATATTTGATTAATATAATGAAATAGTGCAAATTCACCTTTAATTATTTTCAAATAATGCAGGCAACGCCACCATTCTATTATTAATAATGGAATGATAACAGAAGTACAACAGTTGAAAGCCGTGTTAGCAAACAAAACTAGACAAAGTGTTATTAGCACTGTATAAAACAGCGTTGCAATGCATAATTGTTGCTTTGATATGCTAAGTTGTGTGCTCCACATAATACTTGTTTAACCTCGATTAAGTAAAAATAGAATTATTTCAAAATTCTGATAAAAATAGCTTAAAATAAAACTAAATATGGGAGATAATGCGCACAATTTTTTGTGATTTAATCAATGAGCGATCGAATATTTGCATTTTTTGAAATGCTAAAATGAAGATCCTTACCTAAAGATAGGTTACGAACATTGGCGCAGAAAATTCTGATGCCATTATTTTTGCCTTAAAAAAATCTAAATAGGAAAGATTTGTGATATTAGTTAGAGTGTTGAAATTACTTCTAAAATTATTTATTGGTGCATTTCTTTGTGCTGTAGTTATTGGTATTGCAGGTTATGCTCATTATTCAAAAGAGCTTCCTGATGTTGCTACATTAAAAAATGTTCGCTTACAAACACCAATGCAAGTGCTAAGCAAAGATGGTGAATTAATTGCCATTTTTGGTGAACGACGCAGAACGCCGTTAAAATATGACGAGATCCCACCAATAGTCGTTAATGCCGTTATCGCAACAGAAGACTCACGCTTTTACGAACATTTTGGTATTGACCCGATTGGTATTGTTCGAGCAATGTATATTGGCTTAAAGCAAAAAGGGTTCTCCCAAGGTGGTAGTACTATCACTCAGCAAGTTGCTAAAAACTTCTTCCTAACACCTGAAAAAAGCATTGCACGGAAAGCAAAAGAGATAATCCTTGCGATTCGTATGGAAAAAGAACTATCAAAAGAAGAGATCATGGCACTATATCTTAACATGATCAATTTTGGTTCAAGAGCATACGGCGTTGCGGCAGCATCTTACACCTTCTTTGGTAAAACACCCGATCAATTAACAATTGATGAAGCGGCTTTATTGGCAGGCTTACCTAATGCGCCATCGGCATATAATCCCATTTCTCATCCAGATCGTGCATTAATTAGACGTAATTGGGTATTAGGACGTATGTTAGATCAATCTTATATCACCCAAGCGCAATACGACGAAGCTATCAAAAAACCAATTAACGCAAGTTATCACTCGCCACAAATTGAATTTTCTGCCCCTTATGTTGCTGAAATGGCGCGTCAATTTATGTATGATAAATTTGGTGAAAACGCCTACACAGATGGCTATAAAGTCTATACAACTATTTCAAAAACCGATCAAATAGCAGCAACAGAAACAGTACAAAAACATATTATTGATTACGACATCAGACATGGCTATCGTGGTGCTGAAAAAGTTCTATGGCAACCTAACGAAACTGCATGGGAAACAGATAAAATTCAACAAACGCTTAACAAATACATATGCTATAGTGGCATGTGTCCTGCGGTTGTCATGACATCATCAGATAAAGAAGCAACAGCGATACTATCTGATAAAAGTAATATAACCATTACATACCAAAACATGAAATGGGCACGCCCATTTATTAGCGATACAAGACAAGGTGCATTTCCGAAAAAAGTATCTGATACGCTCAAAGCAGGACAACTTATTTGGGTTAAAAAATCGGCTGAAGACTGGGAGCTAGCACAAATCCCTGAAGTTAATTCTGCGCTGGTGTCACTTGATTCAGATAATGGTGCAATCAAAGCGATAGTGGGTGGTTATGATTTTAACTTAAGCAAATTTAATCGAGCCACACAAGCACTAAGGCAATTAGGTTCTAACATTAAACCATTTATTTATGCTTCAACCTTAGAGCAAGGGCTAACAATGGCGACACTTCTTAATGATGCACCTATTGTTCGTTCAACGGGTAGTGCTACTTGGCGTCCTAAAAACTCACCACCAACTTATGCTGGACCATTAAGATTAAGAATTGGTTTAGGAATGTCTAAAAACGTCATGATGGTAAGAGCCTTACGTGCTGTTGGTATAGATTATGCGGCAAATTATTTAGAGCGTTTTGGCTTCCCTAAAGAAAACATCTCGCATAATGAATCATTAGCATTAGGCTCGGCATCGTTTACCCCGTTACAAGTAGCAAGAGCGTATTCGGTTATTGCTAATGGTGGTTACTTAATTACACCATATTTGATTGAGAAGATAGAATACAGTAATGGCACAGGTATGATTTATCAACATCAACCAATGATTGCGTGTCCAAGTTGTAATGACGATGTTGTCCACGAGGATATCAAATCAGTGGTATCGTTAGATAATGTCGAAAACGAAGCTAACCAATCGGATAACGAAGAGCCAGAACAAGCTAACCTTAAGGCTGATGATGATTTAGTATTGCCTAATATCAACCCGAATGACAATAATACAGACGGCACACCAAAATATGCGCCACATACACTAAATAGTGGCATTGCATTTATTATGAAAGATGGCCTTCGCTCTATTGTATTTGGTGGTTCAGATTGGCAAGGTACTGCATGGCGAGTAAAAGCGCTCGGTCGTAAAGACGTTGGTGGTAAAACAGGAACAACCAACTCATCTAAAGATGTTTGGTTTTCGGGCTTTGGTGGCAATATTGTGACCACTGTATGGATGGGATTTGACGATCACCGTCGTGATTTAGGTCGAACATTCCGAGCCGAAGCAGGCGCTGTAACAGCAAATCCTATATGGGTTGATTATATGAAAGTTGCTCTAAAAGATGTTCCTGTAAAACAAGATGTAAAACCTGACAATGTGATTTCGGTTACTATTGACCAAAAAACAGGATTATTACCTAGCTCTGGCTCTAAAACCATGTCAGAATATTTTATCAAAGGTACTGAACCAACAGGTTATGCGACAAAAGAAGTGGGTACAAAAGTAACAGATTCAGAGGGCAACACATCAGAACTATTCTGATAAAGGACTTAACATGAATGGTTCAATAAGAATTATTGGCGGAAAGTGGCGTGGGCGAAAATTAGCGGTGCTTGACAAGCAAGGACTACGCCCAACAACTGATCGCATTAAAGAAACCCTATATAACTGGTTAATGCCAGTTATCCAAGGTAGCTATTGTTTGGATTGTTTTTCAGGTAGCGGATCACTTGGCTTTGAAGCCGCATCAAGAGGTGCAAAAAGCGTTACCCTGCTTGAAAAAGACAAACAAGTTGCCATGCTACTCAACAAAAACAAACAACTGATTGCTAGCGATGCTATTGATATTTATCATACTGATACTCTAAAGTGGCTAAACAAACCAGCCTCAAAACAGTTTGATGTGGTCTTTATTGATCCGCCGTTTCACCAATCATTGGTTGCCAAAACAGTTAGCCAACTTGAGCAAAATAATTGGCTCAAACCATCGGCTTATGTCTATATTGAAACAGAAATAGGGCACGACCTAACAACTTATATCCCCATTCACTGGCGCTTACATCGCGAAAAAACCGCTGGCCAAGTTCACAGCTACCTTTTTATACGGGAAGATAATTAATGTTCATCTTTATTGGCAAAACTTTATACTCATTAATGTGGCTATTTTTATTATTTAACTTAATCCACCCTTACCCAAAACCGGCGAATGTGGTTGCTATTATCGGCTTAATCGCTTTTGCGGTTACTCATGGCTTACAAGCATGGATGTTAAACTCAACCATGACCAAACAGGAAAAACAACAAGACAAGTTCAAAGTATTGCGCCTGTTCTTATTTGGCGTTTTTGAATCACTTAGTTGGAAAGATAAAAAATAATAATAAAAAGTGGTTGCTAGATACAAAAATTTTTGTATAATGCTCACCACTTCTTTTGAAGCACCTCAATAAGCGGGAATAGCTCAGTTGGTAGAGCACGACCTTGCCAAGGTCGGGGTCGCGAGTTCGAACCTCGTTTCCCGCTCCAATATAATATCCAGTATACTTCATTAAAGTTCGCAAATTTTAGCGTTTGCAAGTGATATATAACGGTTTTACTTTCCAGTATGGAACCGAATAATCCTGAGTCATCCAAAATAATTTAGTCCAAAAATCCGTCCAAAAATCCGTCCAAAAACGGAATGAGTTTTTTGGGATTAGTCCAAAAAATGTGTGATTGTGATATGTAACGGTATACTTTTCTTGTAGACATTCTTAGCGGTATGATAAATCCTCAACAAAGGAGATTACCTGATGACAAGACAACTAAGTAGTGAATTTAAACGAGAGTGTGCAGAATTAGTTCTGAATTATGGTTATGCACATGAAGATGCCGCAAAAACAATGAATGTTAGTATTTCATCAATCCAGCGTTGGGTAACGCAATATAGAAAAGAACGACAAGGTATTACGCCTAAAAGTAGTGCGCTGACACCTGAGCAAAAACGAATACAAGCTTTAGAGAAACAAGTTAAACAGCTGCAAAGTGATAATCAATTATTAAAAAAAGCTTCAGCCTTCTTCGTAATGGAAATGACAAACGGCAACAAATAGCGTTAATGTTGAAGAAGGCAGGAAATAAACTATCTCAAATCTGCCGATGTTTATTAGTGTCACCCAGTACTTTTTATTATCGAACTAAACATCGTGCATTTAAATTTATTAATACTAGGCTTGAAATAGCCATGAAATCAATTCATAACGAAATGGATGGCATATATGGAAAAAGAAGAATGCTCGTTGAACTGATTAAAAAAGGGTTTAAGCTTGGTTTAGATAAGGTCAGACGCTTAATGAAGACATTAGGTCTCGTTGCAAAAAGACCGAAACAACATGTCTATCCTAGCGGTGGTAAATCGTCGATACTTGCAGCAAACCATTTAAATCGACAATTTAATCCTGCGACAATTAATCGATATTGGACTGGTGATATTACCTATATTCGAACAAGGCAAGGCTAGCTCTATCTGGCTGTTGTCATGGATTTATGCTCTCGGCGTATTATTGGATGGGCCTTTTCTGACAAGCCTAATAGTAACCTTACGGTTAAAGCATTAAATATGGCAATACAGCGGCGTAAAGGAGAAAGCCCAACTTTATTTCATTGCGATCAGAGAATTCAATAGCGCAGTGAACAGTCCCAACGGATATTAGCATCTTATCAAATTACCTTTAGCATGAGCCGAGCAGGAAATTGCTTAGACAATGCCGTGACTGAGCGATTTTTTAGATCATTAAAATCAGAAAGGAGCAACTATCGAGATTATGTAACCAGAGAGCAAGCAATAGCTGATATTATTGATTACATTTAATCTATTTATAATCAAAAAAGAAGACATTATAAACGGGAATTTATTTCACCTGCAGAATTTGAATACAATTTACTAAAAACGGCCTAAGATTGTCTCCAAGTTTTGTTGACTGTTACACAAGAAAGCTGGATACTTAAACGAAAGGAACTTTCAGAATGTCAATCTACAACATTAATATTTTCAGCAAAAGAAAGCATATTTAAAGCCGTATTTAATCAAACTAATGGCAATATTCACCTTAAATCTTCGGCATTAACAGATCTCGATAATGTATATAATATTCTTTTATTTAAAATTGATCCTGAATTAGTAAAAAAATATAAACTTCCATCTTTAATTAAAGTTAATTATTTATTTTGTCCTCCATTTGTTAGAACAGGCGTAATCATTAGATCAGAAAAATCTAAGAAATGAGATATAAAATAACACAATGTAAAATTAGAGGATTTCTTAATGTATGTAAAAAAAATCAAATCATTTATTGTATTGGCTACTAGTACTAGTTTTCGAGACGCAGCCGATAAATTAAATATCACGCAACCTACACTTACGAAACAAATTCAGCTTCTTGAAGAAAGATTAGGTTTTCTCTTGTTTCTTAGAGATAATCAAGGTTGTTATTTAACCGATGAAGGAAAGATAATATATAATTATGCAATTAATTTAACTAATGAACTAGATAAATT
This sequence comes from Gilliamella sp. Pra-s60, assembly GCF_009795755.1. NCBI lineage: Bacteria > Pseudomonadati > Pseudomonadota > Gammaproteobacteria > Orbales > Orbaceae > Gilliamella > Gilliamella sp. Pra-s60. The sequence continues at coordinate 33,824 of NZ_WTFA01000018.1, forward strand.
TCTGTGTGTCGCGAAAAAAATAAAGACAGGCAGAACAGGCATTTTGAATGTTGGCCATACATTCTCATTTATAAACATATTACCTAAACTCCTAAACAAATATACTGAGCATCATCCAATGGTTAGAATCAAAATATATGATTTAAACTCAGGAGAGCTAGAAAAAGGATTAATATCAGGTGAATTAGATGTGGCTTTTATGGAAAAACCAAGCAATAAACAATTAATGTTTGAAGAGATGGGGACAGACCATTTATTAATTATCTCGAACAAAGAGAATAATTTCCAACTCAACCAGCTTGCTGACTTAATTCCAATTTTAGATAAAAATACTCTTTGTTTACCTAACAATAAGTTACATTCTGATTTATTTCAAAAAATTTCAAAATTTCTTTCTACAAATTCACTACATTCTTCGAATATACACTATACAAATAATATTTACAGTACTATATCTATGACGGAACTACATTCCAATATAGCTATATTAGCCAATAGCTTAGTCCAGAATATTAAAACACAAATTAAGTATGAACGTCTTACTGGGCGAGGAACTAAGTGGAAAATAGGAATGTGTTGGAATGAAGTAAAAGCCAGTACACAGGCTCTTACTTTAATCAATGAGATAAAAAATGAAAACAATGACTAATTGTTTCATTTTGAACTAGACTAAATTGAATCTTAAATATTTAACTAGGACACAACCAATGCCTTATCACTTCATTATTTATTTTTTCAGTCTAATATTTCTTAATAAGAATAGAAAATACTACTAATTTTTAATTTTTTTATACTTAAAAAAATTGACTACTTTATTTACACTATTATTTAAAACCATTTCCTTATTAAAATTCATTTTTCTAATTATTGACTCACAATAATCTAGATCCCCAACCCTAGAACAAAAATGAGCGTCAGATCCCAAGGATATATAACCTACGAATTTTTCTACAGATTTTAGCATATCAATACATTTTATATCACTACCTGGCCGAGCCAATACAGACCCCGAATTAAATTCAAGTGCAACGTTATTTTCATAAGCAGCTCTGGCAACTTCATCAAAATCAACAGGGTATTTAGGATTGTCAGGATGGCTAATAATACTAACAATTGGATTTTTAATTACATTCAGCATTGCTTGGGTATTTTTATAAATATCTGTACTTTCAATTAATGGATAATGGAAACCAGCCATAACAAAATCTAAATTCTGAAACATCTCGCCATCATAATCGATGTTCCCATTGAAATCTAAAATGTTAGCCTCAATACCTTTGAGAACTATGACATTATTTACCTCGTTAGGTATTGAGTTCATATTTAAAAAATGTCATCTATGAGGTGAGTCATCAAGTTTAGGTCCATGATCGGTTATAGCAATAAGTTTAAGTTTTTTTTGCTTAGCAATCATTATATTTTCATATACGGAACTATATGCATGAGCACTTGACATTGTATGTACATGCAAATCAATTAGAAACACTATCATCTCCTTTTGAGTATCCAACGCCATTCTTACCGGAAGCTAAAACTATTAAAAGCGCTAATGTTAATAAAACGAACATCACAATAGGCAACACCCTAGCATTTGAGATATTTAGTAATACACCACCAAAGAAACCACCTCCCGCGATTGCTAGATTCCAAAGCGAAACCAGTAATGATTGTGCTATATCAGCAGAATTTCCTGTGATTTTTGCTGATGCTGTTTGAAATAAAGTCGCTCCACCACCAAAAGCTAATCCCCAAAGAATAATTGAGATGAGAATTAATGAATATGCACTGTCAAACACATAAAACAATATTCCTGATATAGCAAACAAACATAAAGATGAAATAATTAATTGGCGTAAATATTTATCAATAAAAATACCAACAATAGTAATACTTATAATTGAAGAAATACCAAAAATTAACAAAATAATATCTACATTGTTTTCATTACCAGAAAGTTGCAAATATGGTGATATATAGGTATAAAAAATATTATGTCCAAAAGCAAAAACAAAGTTGATTATTAAGACAGATTTTACGTAGGGAATAGCTAATACAGAAAAAATTGGATTCTTTTTCTCAGTTTTCAGCGCAGGTAAGTTAGGTAGTTTTAACCAGATAAAAAATACTAAGACCAAAGATATTATTGTAATTAACTGAAAAGTTAATCTCCAACCAATCAGTTTACCAATAAAAGTACCCAATGGAATACCAATTGATAAGGCTATAGGAACTCCTAGCATAACAACAGTTATTGCTCTTCCTTTTTTTTCATCACTAACCATTCTTATTGCATAGCCAGCCACCATCGCCCACAGAAGACCAGCAAAAACACCGGCCAAAAATCTAGATACTAATATTAAAATAAAAGATGCTAAATAAGCTGTCATAAAATTGGTGATTGTAAAACCTAGCATTATCGTTATTAACAATTTTCGCCTATTCCAACCTTGCGTTACAATTGTTAGTGGTATAGCGGATATCAAAGACCCTAATGCATAAAGAGTAACTAATTGACCAGCTTGTGACTCGGTAACACCTAAATCTTTGCTTATTAGCAATAAAAATCCTGCTGGTAGTGCTTCTGTCATTATTGAAATAAATAATGCTGTAGATAACAGAAGAAGATTAAATGTTGGGAAAGTATTACTTTTTATTTCCATATAATTCACCTATAATTATAAATGTCATTTTTAAAATTGTTTATTCATCAAGACAATATGTATTCATGTCTTCCTTCGGATAACGTTCTCCATAAATAATAAACGCAGCTATATTTTGTTCTATAAGATCATAGCCCTCATGACTTAAATTAACATTGGAAGCTTCAATGTTTTCAAGTAAATGGTTCAATTTTTTCATTACCTATGCACATAATTTTTCTCGATAATATTCTTTTAAAATAGACAAACGAGCTAACCCATCTAGAGTAAAATAATGCTACCAAATAACTTTCTAACTGTATAATTCCAATGCTTTATTGCATAATAGAAATTATTTATCACAATCAATACCATAAGTAATGATATAGATAAGACTACGTTACTTAAAATAAAGAAATGAAGTAAATAAGGCTGTTTTGTTGAAAGTGGTCGTTTAAAAAGCCAGATAATTCGATAGAATTAATTTAAAACTTAAATTTTATATTTACCGAAATATGAAAAGATCAAAGAATAATTAACTGTAACTTTCTAGTACTTCAACGTTTTTCGATTCAATTGACACGACTATTTTATTAAATTAATAGAATCTAATGAAAATAACTTGTCAATAAATGGTTTAGTGCCAAAAAATGAGGGTTCGAGGATTAGTAAAAAAGTGGTTCTTTGTACTTTGAGTCAGTCCGTGGCAGTCCATAAAACCCCATTAAGCGCCACGAAGAACTAGTCCAAAAATCCGTCCAAAAAACGTGTTGTAAATCCCCTAAAGTAGCACAGCAAAAAAGTAGAAAACTCTCTATGATAAAAGTAAAGGGGATTTAATTATAAAAAAATGACTGAACATCAAATTGTAGCTATTTTAAAAGAAGCCTTTGCCGTAGATAGGGTATGTGAGCAACTCGACTTTTTCTAAATGGTGAGAATCACGGCCTTGTTTCCATTTTTACAGGGCTAAAAAGACCATAACCAGCTTTTATGATAATTTTCTATTCAAATTTTGAAGTGTCTGTCGCACAAACTCGAAGACGATGTCCATCAGGATCATTACCCACGAAAGTGTACCCAAAATCGAGCATTTGGGGTTCAAGTTCAATTTTGACGTTTAGTTCCTTCCATGTCGCATAAATCTCATCTACATCATTTTTTGTTACATCACTAAATGACAACTCAAAACCACCATAATGATTGGGTGCCTTTGGAGTTATTTCATCAGCCCCTTGTAGCCCCAAAATAAAATTATCATTCAATAAAAATACAGCGAAGCCAGGATAAGTTTCAATAGGTGGGCGCCCTAGTATTTTTGTGTAAAATTCAGTACTAGTATCGACATCTTTGACATAAACAATAACGCTATTAGGTTTAAACATTTTTTGTTTCCTCTTGGTGATAAAAATTAATTTACTTAATTTTGGTTATCTATATTATGATGTTGCATTGATGACATCTGTATGTCATATTTAAAATTTAATGTAAATTATTTTGCAAACATAAAGCATGAAAATTAATCGTATAATTACTATCATCATGGTATTGCTTCAAAGAGAAAAAATAAGCGGTAAAGAATTAGCAGAAAAATTAAATGTATCATTGCGTACTATTTATCGAGATATACAAGTTATTGAGGGTGCAGGTATACCTATTATTACGTATCAAGGGAGTGCGGGTGGAATAAGTATTTTAAAAAATTATAAAGTTAGTAAAGGGTTATTTACTAAAGAAGATGTCATTGTTTTATTAAAAGGCCTCAACTTATTATCCTCACCGGTTTTAAAAGAAAGTGAAAATTTAAGAACACTTGAAAAAATTAAGAGTTTTTTATCAGAACAAGAACTTGATGAAGTTACAAATAACTTAAATCAACTTATTGTTGATATATCACCTTGGTTTTCCAAACAAAATATTAATAATAAAATTTCCATTATAAGACTGGCACTGAATGAGCAACTACTTTTATCGTTTGATTATTTGAGTGTTAAAAATAAACAAGCATCGCGTTTGGTTGAGCCATATAAACTTATTTTTAAGGAAAAACAATGGTATTTACAAGCTTTTTGCCTAAATAGAAATGATTTTCGTCTATTTAAATTGTCAAAGATGTCAAACATTAGAGAAACTAATACTAAATTTATTAGTCAGACAACTCCTGAAGTATTTTCTTTATTCGAAAAGGATATGAAAAAAAAGATTTTTAAAATAAAATTACTAATAGATGAATCTGTTTTAACTCGCATTTTAGATTTTTGTGACGAAAAAGATATTAAGAAATTAAACGAACAACAATATCTTGTAAATTTTAACTTTATCGATGATGACTACAGTTATGGAATTTTGCTGAGCTTAGGTCATAAATGTATTTGTTTAGAGCCTGAGCATATACGTCAAGAAATGGTTGAACGAGCGGAAAAATTAGTTAAATCTTATAAAAAATCTGCCAATTCATTTATGTCAAATTATTCTATCAAATAACTTGTCAATAAATAGCCTCGTACCATAAAATGGTAAGGCAAGGTCTAGTAAATAAGTGGTTATTGTAATTTGAGTCCGTGGAAGTCCATAACAGTCCATTAAGTACCACAAAACACTAGTCCAAAAATTAGTCCAAAAGGTTAGCGAAAGCAATATAGATATCTGGATAATTTTTTTATATACAACAAGTTATAAAGATGGATTTGAACCTCGTTTCCCGCTCCAATATAACATCCAGTATACTTCATTAAAGTTCGCAAATCTTAGCGTTTGCAAGTGATATATAACGGTTTTAATTTTCAGTATGGAGCCGAATAATCCTAAGTCATCCAAAATAATTTAGCCCAAAAACGTGTTGTAAATCCCCTAAAGTAGCACAGCAAAAAAGTAGAAAATTCTCTATGATAAAAGTAAAAGAGAATTTGAATATGAAAAAATGACAGAGCACCAAATCGTATCGATATTAAAATGAGCAGAAACCGGTATTCCTGTTAAAAAGCTTTTTATCAGAACAAGAACTTGATAAAGTAAAAAATAACTCAAATCAACTTACTGTTGATTCATCGCCATTAATGCTTGATATCATCATCAATAGAAAAATTACCTGTATAAATTTCAGCTATTGCAACTGAACTCTTTTTTGCTTGCAGAACAAATCATAACAACGCTTTAGTGCCCACAAAGGCACGTCGTGGGCACAGCAAGCTACAACAAAATCAAAGTCACCTTACACGGCTTTTCATATTAAAGTCATCGATCACCGTTTTATTTGTCGTCTTACTCATTATCATTGTTTCTTTTACTCAGGTATTCTGATTCGCGAACTTTATCGACAAAGATACCATGATTAATCATATACCTGACCGCCTTGCCACTTATTGACAAATCAGAACGATCATAATCAAAAGACGGAAGCTTAATTTTAGCCTCTTTTAACGATGTATAACCTGAGTTTGAAACAGCAAACTGATAATCATCGTTTCTTAAACTGTAAGAAACCATCTTCATACCAACATAGATCTTCTTACTCTTATTCTTCGCGTCTTTATTAAAATCATCTGTACTTACGCCATCTATATTAGCCAGTTTTTTTTGATAAATATAATCCCGACTAAACTCATTACTGTATTTATCATTAAAGGTATTAAATTTAGCTAAATCAATTAAATACACATCATGTATCATCGGCTTAAACACAGAATAATAAAGATCCTTCTTAAAGGATTTACCCAAAGATTGACGAATGACATCGGTCATAATATCGTTTTGACGCAAGTCGGCCATTTCCCGATCATCAAGAAAATTATGCTGATTACTATAAGAAGACGACAAAATAAGATTCGATTTAGCTTGGCTTAATGAAGTATAAGCCACATTCGAAAGTGCAACAGAGTAGACATAATTGCTTGAATTATAGCTTAACAACTTCATTCCTACATAAAGGTCTTGATATCTACCAATATCGTCAGTATTGAAGTTATCAATATCAGAATCATCTATTTTAATGATCTTCTTTTGATATAGATCATAAATAAAATCGTTGTAATTATCGTTACTGTTTCTTCCCACATTTACTAAATTAAACAAATAGATATCCCCAACTTTGGGCGTAAAAAGGAGATAATCGCCTTTATTTCGGTAGGCTCTTTCTTGCGCAAAGCAATGGGTTAATGGAACAAAAACAAGAATGAAAATAAAGAGTTGCAATATAATCCTAGCAAAACTTTTCGGATTTCCATCCATTGACGTAAAACGACTACTTCGGCATATCCATTCTATCAACATTAATTCCTATCATTGTATTAATAAATAACAATATACTAACATCTATTTAACAACAAATCGACAACCTCCCAACCAATATCGGTCGTTATTCCCTCATAACAAATCTTTACAATAAATTAACAAAAAAAGTGGCAGATTATTCGCCATCAAGCTATAATTTTAAGGCTTATTCAAGCAGG
>NZ_WTFA01000019.1:0-23170 GCF_009795755.1 Gilliamella sp. Pra-s60
GTAAGGGCTTCTTAACTCAATCAACGAGTCCATCATCTTACGACAGGAACTTTCCAACGACTGGTGCAGATGGCTTGTATTTTGACTTGGAGATTCCTACTGGTATTGACGGAAGTCAGTTAAGTTGGACAGTTAACACAGGAGGTAGTATAAGCGCAACAGTGAGTTGGACAAGGCCGCGTACAGATTCACACCCAGACCCATTATATGGAACTACCATACAAAACGATAAATGGATTAGTGATAAATCCAAAAATGTAACACGGGTAACGTTGCATGGTCCAAGGGCAAGTAGTAGTCAAATAAGCTCAAGTAATCCACGTTCACTAACACGTCCATCTTTGCCACAGACCTTCGAGTTGGTGGGTAGGGATAGTAGTGGTAATGAGATTCGTTACGGCTTTGTGTTAAAGCAGTGGTTTGTCAATCGTGGTTATATACAGGATAGCCCTTCAGCTCAAACAGCATGGTGTAATCGTTTGGGTTATCGGATGCCTAGGGTAAGGGATTTAACCAATGCGGTCAGAACATATAATCCTCCTATTTCAGGCGCAGCCCCTAGTTCATCTCGTAATAATTATATACGTCACATAGGAGCAGGATTTTTCACGGAGTGGGGACGCATGAGCTTCTACGCTAATAATGCGGGCTTCGACTACAGCTACTGGACGAGCGACGTAGCGGGTAGCGAACAGTTCCATGTCGGCTCGGGCCCCGGCGCCATCTACAGCGACCCTGCCAGCCGCAGCTATTTCGCTGTTTGCACCGCACCTTAGTTCTTAGCGTTTAGTTCTTAATCCTTAGGGCACGGAAGAGGGTTATGGTGCCTGAGAGGACAATATAACAAAGAATCAAGCCCCCGCGTAAGTTGGGGCGTTTCCCTTAGGGTTGCGCTGTGGCGCTTTAAAGCGGTAGTCTATTTTTAGTACGGCAAGGTTTCGGACGTTTTGACTTTTTGCGAATAAAATAGCCACAGTGACCACGTCCGAGCAAAGGGAATTAAAGCGAATTCCCTTTGCAATCCCACGCTTTGGCTACAGAATGTGGCCTTCGGCAATACTCGTATCATCCTGATACTCGCCTCTACGAGGCCATCTTAGCTATGCTCAGATGTTCAAATTTGTTCCAGACAAATTTGTCCGACGCCGTAACAAGACAACAACATAACCTTAAGTGGCTTTTATGAGTCACTTTTTTATAAAAAACAACGCAAAAACCCTTCAAAAAGTGGTCAGGAAAGGTATTGATTTTATTGAAGTTTTTATTTGACTCTTTTTAAGCAAATCAACCACTTGCATAACTAGCGTTAAACACCAACAACTAATAAACCACAAAACCAATAAAAGCACACTCAGGATAACAGCATTTAACGGCAAAAAATCAGTCAGGAAAGGTATTGATTTTATTAAAGTTTTCATTTAACTCTTTTCAAGCAAAATCAACCACTTGCATAACTAGCGTTAAACACCAACAACTAACAAACCACAAAATCAATAAAAGCACACTCTGGATAACTGCATTTTACAGCAAAAAAACGGTCAGGAAAGGTACTGATTTTATTGAAGTTTTTTGAGGCGTTTTTATCAAACAAAAACAACCTCCAAAAAACAGTTAAGGTTATGTTGTTGTCTTATTCCGGCGTCAGAATGTGCCGACAACAGAGCGAGGTTAGCACGCCAAACAGGACGTTTGGCGAGGCTATGCTTCGCCGGGAGCGAATCATAGCCGGTGCGTTAAGACCGAGCGACGGCGTCGGGCAGCCGAAGGCCACATTCTGTAGCCTTGCGAGGGGTTTTTAGGGGATTTCGCAAAAAATCCCCTAAATCGGACGTGGTCACTGTGGCTATTTTATTCGCAAAAAGTCAAAACGTCCGAAATCACCGCACCAAACTCATTCTATGCACTAACAAAAAAACTAATTTTCCACTCAAAAATCAGTCAGGAAAGGTATTGATTTTATTAAAGTTTTTTCTATCCGTTTTTTTGAATATAAACCTCTCCAAACCCTTTTTTATACTAACACTCAAACCTTACCTAAATTTTTAATATTGCTAAATATCTTCTGTTGAAAGCAACGCTTTCTTCTTTTTTGTGAATGAAATAAAACACAACAACGAAGCAAATGTCATAACCGAAACAGTCCCCCAGACTATACTCCATCCATAACAATGAATAATGTAAGCAATGATAAGTGGTGTTAAAAATGAAGTGATAAATACAGTAGTGCCAATCATGCCTAGTGCCGTTCCTACCCGTTCAATACCCGCTTTTACAGCCGCTTCAGTGTAAGCAATACCATGCCATGCATGCCCAAATAAACCAGTAAGCACAAGAAAGGTAATGCCCATATAAGTGTTATTAACGACTAAGCACAGCACTAAAGAAGTTATCCCTCCTAATATGGCGTAGTACTTTAATAAGGAGATTCGGTTATTTTTTTTGTCAGTATAGTAACCAGACCAGATTCGCAGCATTCCACCCCCTATTTGCACGCCAATAAGAATAATTGATATTGATGCTAAACTGATGTTTAAAATATCTTGCATATAAATACTACCAAATGTCAGCACTGACATTTGAGGGACAGTTAGAAAACCTGCTACTATAACAATTCGCCATACTTCAATATTTTTTAATGGTGAAGATATTACGTTTTTTGATTGGTTTGTATGCTTCAACTCGCTATGTTTGGTATTGATAAATAATGCAACCACAACACCAACACTTGCGCCTGTAATAGCTAATACAATAAACATTAGTTCGAAACCATATGAATACGCTAGCCAAGGAAGTAATCCTGTACCAATCGCACCACCAACAGGAATAGCGGTTTGACGAATACTCATAGCAAAACCGCGCTCTTTATTACTAAACCATGACATTATCGTTCTGCCTGATGATGAATTAATGCTACCACTAAAAAAGCCTGCTATTGCTAAGGCAAATCCTAATTGTAAATATTGAATGTTGCCAACCGATACTTCAGGTGTTAGTAGTATGGCTATTAAGGCATAGACTATTGATGATGATAATAGTCCTAGAATTAATACGCGCTTGTCCCCCAGTTTGTCAGTCAAGATCCCCCAGATTATTTCTGAAGCGGCTACCCCTAATCCCATTGAACCTAAAACAAAGCCAAGTTCGTACAATGAAAAATGATAAGCGTCTCGCATTAAAATTCCTGTAATTGGAATACCTGCAAACCCCATCGCAAATGTTGCTTGTGCAAGAACACCAATGCCAAGCACAAACCAACGATAGTTGCTTTTTTCATTCATTTTTATTTTCCTTATTTTATTTTTTTACATACTAATTGGTATGTATTTTGTTTATGGTATTCTTATTTTTAGTATAAGTAAATTTTAATAAATTGTTTTTTTATAATTACATATAAATTAAAATTATTTTAGTTAGGGAATAAAGTGCTTTTGTGTTACCGTACCAGTTGGTATTTTTTATTAATCTAATTGGAGGTAATAATGACTAATGTAGCAATTAATGGCTTTGGCCGTATCGGACGTAGTTTTATACGCACATTACAAACATGTTCAGACGATATTAACATTGTAGCGATCAATGATCTGGGTTCAATTGAACAACTTGCTCATCTTTTAAAATATGACACCGCTTTTGGGCGTTTTGCTAAAAGTGTTGATGTAAAGAGCGGTTGTTTAATTATTGGTGATCAAAAAATTGCTGTATATCAAGAACGTAATCCTGAAAATCTACCATGGACTAAACACCAAGTTGATGTGGTACTAGAATCAACGGGTGTTTTTAATGATGGTAAAAAAGCACAAGCTCATCTTAACGCTGGCGCTAAAAAAGTACTTATTTCTGCACCAGCAAAAAACGTCGATTTGACTATTGTTCAGGGAGTGAATGAGCACTTGTATAATAAAGATGTGCACCATATTATTTCTAATGCTTCGTGTACCACTAATTGTTTAGCTCCTTTAGTAAAAGTGTTACATGATAATTTTGGCATTAAATCTGGTTTTATGACGACTATTCATGCTTATACACAAGATCAGCATCTTCAAGATGCTCCCCATCGTGATATGAGACGAGCACGTTGTGCTGCTCAAAATATTGTGCCAACTTCAACGGGGGCTGCGCAGTCAATTGGACTTGTTATTCCTGAATTAAAAGGAAAACTGGATGGTGGTTCGGTGCGTGTGCCTGTCATTACTGGCTCTATGATAGATCTCACATTAAATCTAGAGAAAGAAGTGACAGTACAATTAGTAAATGATACGATCAAAAAGGTCGTAAGCTCGAAAAAAATGGCGGGTATTCTTGCCTATACAGAAGATGAGATTGTTTCTTCTGATGTGATTTGTAATCCTGCTTCTTCTATTTTTGATGCAAAGCTAACGAAAGTGATGAATGGTACTTTACTCAAAGTTGTCAGTTGGTACGATAATGAATGGGGCTTTTCGAGCCGTTTAGTGGATACCATTTTACAAATCAAATAATCAATTAATTAAACATACCATCTATTGATGGTGTGTTGAGTTATAGGACATGAATAACGAACAAAAAACCAAACAAAACTCCAGAGAAAAGCTCATTATTGCTATGGCTGATCTTTTATTAGAAAAAGGTCTTGCTAACACAAGCCCCAAAGATATTTTGGAACGGTCAGGCGTTGGACAAGGTAGTCTTTATCACCATTTTAATGGTAAAGAGGATTTAGCTTTGTATGCCATAACTTACAATGTAAAGCAGTTAATAAGCATTAATGATTCGGTACTAAATATTGATACCAATGCCTATAATAAACTGTCAAATTTGCTATTAAAACCGCGTAATATAGAACGAGGTTGTTTAGTTGGTCAAATGGCACGAGATCGGTCTATTATGACAAATCCTCATTTAGCGGCAGAAGTTACCCGCGGATTTTTAACAATGAAACAAACGTTAGAAAATCTTATAAGAATGGGAATTTCTGATGGTAGTATTTCTAATATTCTTGCCCCCTTAGAGGCGGTAACACTTATCATATCCACTTTGCAAGGCGCTTATATTTCTGCAAAAGGTTTACAAGATGAGTCTTATTTTTATCTAACCATTAATTCATTATTGAAAATATTCACACCAAAAACATAGCGCAATTTATATTGACTGCATAGGTAAATTTTAGATTACCTACGCAGTACCGAATAAAAACAGTATTTATTACCTTTTTACTATTTTAAAATGGACATAAACCATTCCACGGTTTTGGGATCTTGATGCGAGAAGAATAAGCTATTGCCCGTATCCAAAGCCGCTATACTTGCCATTTCTTGATTTGAAAGCGAGAAGTTTAATACGTCAAAATTTTCTATCATTCGTTCTTTTTGAGTCGATTTTGGAATGACCACAATTCCATTTTGAATCAAAAAGCGTAATGCAACTTGAGCAACCGACTTTTGGTGTTTTTTGCCGATTTCAATAAGCTCAGAGTTTTGAAAGAAGTTGTTTTTGCCCTCGGCAAAGGGAGCCCATGAGACAATTTGTATATTTAGTTTTTGCATTACTTCGCGGGCAACTTTTTGTTGTTGAAAGACATGAGTTTCAATTTGGTTGACAGCAGGTTTTATGCGCACAAAATGTTCTAAATCAATGAGGCGATCTGGATAAAAGTTACTGACACCGATTGCTTTAGCTTTGCCTTGTTCGTAAGCGTCTTCCATTGCACGATAAGTGCCATAGTAATCGTTAAATGGTTGATGAATTAGGAGTAAATCAATATAGTCGGTTTTTAATTTGCGTAATGATTCATCGATCGATTGTTTGGCTTTTTCGTAGCCAGCATTAGTGATCCATATTTTGGTGGTAATAAACAACTCTTGACGAGGGATGCCACATTTGATGATGGCATTGCCAACTTGTTCTTCATTACCATAAGCTTGTGCGGTATCAATGGCACGATAACCGACACTAATGGCATCTAATACACATTGCTCACATGCTTCTGGAGGAATTTGGTAGACGCCATAACCAAGAATGGGCATTTTTATGCCATTATTTAATGTGATATTTTCCAAACTACTTCTCCTTTTTTAATGAGTAATCATTGAAGATGATTTTTGATAAACGATGGTGCAAGTACAACGGATCACTTCGCTAAATCAAAAATCCCCGCAATAACTTGCCGACTATAAACATCACTCATTTGCCAATCAATCGCATTTTGCGCTGCGTTATCAATCACCCGTTTTAAGTCATGCTCATTTATATTAAGTTGCCCAAGCGTGGTTGGTGTGCCGATTTTGTTAAACCAAGCTCTTAATGCTTCAATACCTTGTTCAGCCGTTGATAAACCAAAAATCTCTTTAGCAAAACGTTGGAACTGTTTGGGGTTACGGTTGTGATACCATGTCATCCAAGCAGGCATAACTACCGATAATCCCGCACCATGAGGGACATCACAAATGGCGCTCATAGCGTGTTCAATCATATGGTTTGGGTAGCTAAATCCTGCGGTACCGACATAAGTTATGCCATTTAAAGCTAATGTTGCAGCCCAAGCAAATTCACCACGCGCCTCTAAATCCATTGGATCTTGTAGTAACTGTTCAGTTGTGCGCATGACGGTTTTTATGTTGGCTTCGATTTGTAAATTAATTAGTTCGGGTTGCACAGTTGCGGTGAAGTATCCCTCAATAGAATGCGCAATAATGTCAGCGGTAGAATAGACTAGATAATCACGGCTGATGGTAGTTTGTAATTTAGGATTAATCACTGACACTTTCGGAAACAAACTAAAACCATGAATTGGATATTTTTGTTTTGTATCTTCGTTGGTGATAACGCCGCCATTGTTCATTTCGCTACCGGTTGCTGCGAGTGTCATGACATCAAAAATATTAAGCGCTTTGGTTACTTGGGTTCCAGTAAAAAAATCCCAAACATCGCCATCGTACAAACTACCAGCTGCGATCGCTTTTGCGCTATCTAAGCACGATCCACCACCAATGCTAAGTACACTATCAGCACCAAATTGTTTAGCTATTGCAATCCCTTCACGAACTTTGCTTAAAACAGGGTTGCTTTTTATTTTACTGCATTCGGTAAATTCAATGCTGTTTTCGCGTAGGCTGGCTGTGATATCATTAAATAAACCAGACTTTTTAATGCGATCACTGCCAAAGAGGATAACGACTTTTTTTGCGCCAAACGCTTTCATATAGCGCCCTATGTTTTTTTCTTTATCAATACCAAACTCTATACGCGTTGGATTTTGAAAACTGAATTCATGCATGATTTATTCCTTTAGATAATATAATGTTCATTCAAAATTAATTGTTGTTATCCCACCAATATTTTGCTGTGGCGCCACCATCGATTAATATGTCACTGCCTGTTATATAGGCCCCTTTATCTGACATAATAAATTCGGCAAGATTAGCGATTTCGTCAGGTGTACCACCTCGGCCAGCGGGAAGTTGTCTTAGCATATTGCGATAAAAGTCCTTGCGTTCACCATTAAGTTCGTCATTTGCTAATGGTGTGTGGATAATGCCTGCGCTAATACAGTTTATTCTGGCACCACGATGCCCCCATTTAACCGCTTCCACTTGCACTTTTATAGCGTTGCCACGCTTGGCCAGTTGATAAGCTTTTAAGGTATCGTTAACGTTTTTTATAAATGGTAAATCAAGCAAAGATTCTGTTGGGGTTAAGGCTAGGGATTGGGTTTGTTCTTGTGTTAGTGGTGCTAAGCGGTGCGAAGATTGCGAACCAATGACTAACGCTGAAGATCCTTTTGCCATAACAGGGCCAAAAGCGTCTAATAATAGCGCATTACCGTATAAGTCAACGTTGAATATTTGGGCTACAGATGCTTGCGATGGTGATACCCCAGCCGTATTCACTAAGCCCATTATTTTGCCTAATTTTGTGGCTGTTTCGACTAATTTGTTGACCGATTGTGGGTTTGATACATCGCAAGCTGTGGTGTGCACATTAAACCCGGCATTGCGTAGTTGTTGAGCTTGATGTTCGGCATGTTCTGGGTTTTTGTCGGCTAATAGAAGTTGTTTGCCTATTGCTATGCGTCTGACGATCGCAATGCCTATCGCTCCTGATCCGCATAATACAATCACGTCTTTTATCATGATCTCCCCCTTAATTTTGTGGGTTATTTATTGTGGATGTAATTAGTTGCTATTTTAACGAGGGCTTTTATTGAGATAAATAGGGGCTTGTTTTATAGTGTAGTGAATTAAATTCACGAATAGGGACTGATTATGTATAACCTAAATGAGTTGAATTACTTTATTACCGTGGCGCAGACGTCTAGCTTTGTTAAAGCTGGGCAATTGTTGGGAGTGACTTCATCAGCACTGAGTCATAGTATGCGAAACCTAGAAACTCGGTTAAATCTGCGTTTATTTAATCGCACCACGCGTAATGTCTCACTGACCGAAGCAGGTGAACAGCTATATCGGCAAATTTCGCCGTTATTTGATTCTATTCATCAAGAAGTCGATGCGTTAAGTCATTTTGTTAATACGCCATCAGGAACAATTCGAATTAATGCCCCAAGCATTGCGGTTGAACAGATCATCTATCCTAAATTACGCGACTTTTTGCCCCGTTATCCACAAATTAAAATTGAAATTCAAGCCGATAATAGCTGGGCGGATATTGTTAAACAGGGCTTTGATATGGGATGTCGTTTAGGGAGCGATATCGCTAAAGAGATGATCGCCGTAAAAATATCCCCGCCATTAAAAATGGCCTTAGTCGCTAGCCCCCATTATTTGCAGGAAGAGTCTGAACCAACATCCGTTAACGATCTGGATAATCACCGTTTAATTGGTATGCGAATATCTTCGGAGCATGGTACCGAATTGCCGTGGGAATTTTTACAAGCAGGCAAAATGGTTAAATACCATCCGCACTCGCAATTTATGATTAATAACCATTTACGCAAGCAAGCTGCATTAGATGGTTTAGGTATTACTTGGCTTGCTGATTCTAGTGTTGAGCAAGAATTGGCATCGGGTCAATTAATTGAGTTGTTGGCCGATTTTGCGATTACTTATGATTCATTTTACCTTTACTACCCAAGTCGCAAAGGACATTCGAATGTTTTTAAGTTGATTGTTGACGCGTTAAAGCATTAGTCATAAACCTCTAAATTGTTAAATATAAATTGCAGTTTTGCATAAATTTGGTGCAAATTGAACCATTGAGTATGGTTATTCGTTTATTATGTCTCAATGATAGACAATTATAATTATTTTTAATTAGTATTTTTACTTGAAAACAGTAATTATAGCGCCTTTTGTCAATTACAATTTTACACTATGGCATAGTACTTGCATTATTTTTAACTAAACGTTGTTGAAAACAGCATGATTAACGTTCACTAATAGGGTAGTTGTATTGATAATTATAGAAATAAATTAAGAGGAGACATGCATATGGAAAATCATAGCAGTAGTACCGTTGCTTTTGTTAAAAATCGGCGTGCTTCATTAATTAGTGCTATTTTTTTAATGGCAACATCGGCAATTGGTCCAGGATTTATTACTCAAACCGCTACGTTTACCGTTACGCTTGGTACTGCCTTTGGCTTTGGTATTTTAGCTTCTATTATTATCGATTTTGTTGTTCAGCAAAATATTTGGCGAGTGGTTGCGTTAACTAAAATGAATTCGTCTGATATTGCCAATGCCACAATTCCATTTAGTGGTTATGTGCTTGCAGTGCTAATTATATTTGGTGGGTTAGTGTTTAATATTGGTAATATTGCCGGTGCAGGATTAGGTTTAAATGCGTTGGTTGGGCTTGATTCTAAATGGGGTGGGGCAATTAGTGCATTTTTAGCGGTTTATATCTTTTCATCGCGTAAAGCTAGCAATTTTATTGATCGTTTAATGATTGGTTTTGGTTTGCTAATGATTGTTTTAACGTTATTTGTGGTGTTTGCATCTCACCCTCCAGTTGGTGAAGCGTTAAAAGAGACCGTTTTCCCGAGTGATATTAACTTTGCTTCAATCACAACTATTGTTGGTGGAACCGTTGGGGGATATATTTCTTATGCTGGCGCTCACCGTTTACTTGATAAAGGTATGGTTGGTGTAGAGCATATTGATTATGTTTCGGGGGCGGCAACTAAAGGGATTGTGGTTGTTGGTTTAATGCGTTACATTCTATTTTTAGCGATTTTAGGTGTCGTGGCAAGTGGTGTGACAATTGATATTTCAAGCTATGCAGCCAACCCTGCATCGCAAGCGTTTCAGGTTGCTTTAGGCGAGTTTGGATTACGTCTTTTTGGTTTGATTTTATGGGCGGCAGCCATAACCAGTGTGATTGGAGCCGCTTATACTTCAATGACTTTTATTACACCTTTTAAACGAACAATTACAGATAGACAACGCCAATTTGCCACCATTATCTTTATTGCTGTTTCGCTTGTGATCTATTTAGCTATGGGGACAGCACCAGCATCATTACTTGTTTTTGCCGGTGGCTTTAATGGTTTAGTGTTACCGCTTGGTTTGACCATTTTTGTGTATATTGGTTGGCGGCGAGCTGATCTTATGTCTGGATATCATTATCCAAGATGGTTATTACTTTCAGGTGTCGTTGTGTGCGCAATTACTTGGTATATGGGCATAATGTCGGTTGCGACTATTTTTAACTATTTAAAATAGAGGACAATATGACAATCACCAAATGTATTGATTTAAACAGTGACCTTGGCGAAAGCTTTGGTCAATGGCAAATGGGTAATGACGAGGCAATGCTAAAAGTTGTTAGCAGTGCCAATGTCGCTTGCGGATTTCATGCAGGTTCACCAGCAGGTATTTTAAAAACATTGAAAGCGGCCAAAGCCAATAATGTGGAAGTGGGTGCTCATGTTGGCTACCCTGATTTAGTAGGGTTTGGTCGCCGTAATATGGATATAGCAACTGATGAATTAACCGCTGATGTGATTTATCAAATTGGCGCACTTAAAGGATTAGCCACATCAATCGGCACCAAAATAAGTTATGTTAAGCCACATGGTGCATTATATAACACCATTGCGCATGATAAACGTCAGGCAATGGCGGTGATCGATGCGCTTTGTGCGGTTGATTCCACATTGACTTTGGTTGCTCTTGCAGGCTCAAAATTGATTGAATGGGCTAAAGAAAGTGGCTTGAGCGTCGTTGCCGAAGCGTTTGCTGATAGAGCATATCATGCCGATGGCACATTAGTTTCGCGTAAAGAAGCCGGTGCTGTATTGCACGATCCTGATTTGGTTGCCGAGCGAATGTTGCAATTAGTTAATGACGGTGGCGTGATGTCTATCGAAGGGCAATTTGTGCGTATTGAGGCAGAATCAATTTGTGTCCATGGCGATAGCGCTGGTGCTTTAGCAATGGCACAAAAAGTTCGACAAAAACTACAACAAAATGGCATTCATATTGCCTCGTTTACTAAAAGTAATAATAACTAAATTAGTTAATGTTTTGAAAAATTTAATTAAATTAATAAGAAAATAAAAATATGATTAAACAAAACAATATAAAATATGTGTTGTTAGTGATTGGATATTGATCATATTTCGAGGTACTTAATGCGATTTTTACCCGTTAATATCGATGCGTTTATCGTAGAATTAAACAGCCTTGAGCAAACCATGGCGCTTACAGATGTGCTTCAAGGTGTTATTGCTGAGTGGCATATCAATGAAATAATCCCAGCGGCACGAACCCTATTAATCCGTTATAACCCCATTGTGACCGATGCTAATATACTTGCAAAGCAAATTGCTCAATTAGATATTTCGGCAAACGTTATGCAATCTGGCGAATTGGTAACAATACCGGTTCGCTATAATGGCGAAGATTTACCTCAAGTGGCAGATTATCTTGGCATAACAGTTGCCGAAGTGATTACCAGGCACACCAATAACGAGTATCAAGTGGCTTTTTGTGGCTTTGCTCCGGGGTTTGCTTATATGGTATCCAAAACGGTTCAACTTAATGTACCACGCCGACAATCTCCACGCGTTCGCATTCCAGCAGGATCGGTTGCTTTAGCAGGGGAATTTAGTAGTGTTTACCCACAATCAAGCCCAGGTGGTTGGCAACTTATTGGTATTACCGATACCGCCGTTTGGGACATCTATCGTGATGAGCCAGCGCTGTTCAAACCCGGCACGCGGGTTCATTTTATTGATATGAGCCAATCGAAAACAACTTATCATTTACCTGCTCATTTATCAGTTTCTAAAAAACAAGATAACACTGTTGAGCCGCAACAAGATATAACCGTATTAACGACAGGACTACAAACATTGTTCCAAGATAATGGTCGAATTGGTCAGGCAGCGTTAGGTATTTCTGAATCGGGAGCGATGGATAAAAGCGCATTACACAGCGCTAACCGTATATTAGGTAATTCAATTAATGAACCGGCGTTAGAAATTACTCAAGGTGGTTTTAGCGCACAAATAAACCGTTCAATGCTAGTTACAATAACAGGAGCTGTATGTGATATCACCATTACCACCGCCCAAGGCGAAACCTATACTTCGCCCATGTATCAGCCAATTCAATTAGAAGTAGGCGATATTATCCGCTTAAGTAATGTAAAATGTGGCATTCGTAGTTATTTAGCGGTGCGTGGTGGTTTTCAAGTATCGCCAATTTTAACCAGTTGTGCGTTTGATACGCTTGCACAAGTAGGTCCATTGCCACTAAAAGCAGGGCAAACATTGGCAATAAAGCAAACAAACACATTAAAACCAGTTTTATTAACCGAAACCCCTACTATCAATTACCCAACTAGCCAAGATGTGGTCGTCTTAGATATTGTGCTTGGACCGCGTACCGATTGGTTTACTCAGCAAGCGATAGAACTTCTTACTTCACAGTTATGGCAAGTAACGCCAGCGTCTAATCGTATTGGATTACGCTTATCTGGTGAACAACCATTAACTCGTGAAAAATACCAAGAATTACCAAGTGAAGGGACTTGCATTGGAGCAATTCAAATTCCTGCTAATGGACAACCTGTGTTATTTTTGAATGATCATCCTTTAACGGGTGGTTATCCTGTTATTGGCGCAGTCTGTAATTATCATTTAGATTTGGCAGGTCAAATTCCAGTCAATGCCAAAATAAAATTTAATCCGATAGGGATATTTAAAGAATTTTAAGGGAGTGATGTTGATCATGTCTAAAAATAATCAAACAATAACGCATAAAGTATTAATTGCTAACCGTGGCGAAATTGCCGTACGCATTGTGCGTGCCTGTCGTGATATGGGTTTTTTGTCTATTGCGATTTATGCTGATGCCGATATTAACGCACTTCACGTACAAATGGCCGATGAAGCTTATGGACTAGCAGGTAATATACCAAGTGAAACGTATTTAGATATTGATAAAATTATCGCTATAGCTAAAAAATCAGGAGCAACGATGGTTCACCCTGGTTATGGTTTTTTATCTGAACGTGTTGAATTTGCAAAAGCGGTGCAAGATGCAGGGTTAATTTGGGTTGGCCCCACCCCCGAAACGATCGAAATATTAGGCGATAAAGTCAAAGCAAGGCAGCTTGCATTACAGGTAGGTGCCCCTTTGGTTGTAGGAACAAAAGAACCTGCTAAAAATGCTAAAGAAGCCGTCGAATTTGCTCATGCCCATGGCTTGCCTATTGCTATAAAAGCCGCATTTGGTGGCGGTGGTCGAGGCTTAAAAGTTGCTTGGCAAATAGACGAAGTGGAAGAGCTTTACCATTCCGCCGTGCGTGAAGCAACTGCTGCTTTTGGGCGTGGAGAGTGCTTTTTAGAACAATTTTTACATAACCCTAGACATGTCGAAGCACAAATTATTGCCGACAAATTAGGGCATATTGTTGTGGTTGGTACACGCGATTGCTCACTGCAACGACGTAATCAAAAATTAATTGAAGAATCACCCGCTCCTTTTATTAGCGAACAATTAACTGAACAAATAACCCAAGCATCAATAGCCATTTGTGCTAAAGCAAATTATGTTGGTGTCGGGACGGTTGAATTTTTACTCAGCCAAGATGGTAAATTATCATTTTTAGAAGTCAACACACGGTTACAAGTAGAACATCCCGTAACAGAAGAAACAACAGGCATTGATCTTGTTGTTGAACAACTGCGTATTGCCCAAGGTTTGCCATTAAGCATTAATGAAACGCCAAAACCTAAAGCCCACGCTATTGAGTTTCGTATCAATGCCGAAGACGCCGCTAATGGTTTTTTACCTGCGGCAGGCACCATTACGCGCTTTGATGTACCATTAGGTGTTGGTGTTCGTGTAGACAGTGGCGTCACGGAGGGCTCAACGATTCCTGCCACGTTTGATTCACTAATGGCAAAATTGATTGTGGTTGGTCATAATCGACAACAAGCCATTGCTAGGGCTCGCCGAGCGTTAGCAGAATTTACAATTGAAGGGGTGGCAAGTGTTTTACCATTTGATCGTGCTGTGATTGAACATCCTGATTTTTGTGATGATTTTAATGTACATACTCGTTGGATCGAAACTGAATTAAATGCCACAATCACACCCACAAAAAGGCAAATTCCTGCCAAAGAAGAAGCATTAATAAAAACCGTTATCGAAATTGACGGCAAACGCTGTAAACTGGGCTTACCTGCAAACCTATTTGCTGGATTGGCTATGCAAACCGAAGCAAACGTTACCTCATCGACTTCAACTTCTGCTAATGACATACTATCCGATTCGATTGTACCATCGCCTGTATCTGGCAACCTTTTCAAATGGCTTATTGATGATAAGCAAAATGTAAACGAAGGTGATGCCATTGGCATTATGGAAGCCATGAAAATGGAAGTACAAATTATTGCACATCGCAGTGGCACAGTAACCAAAACGGTTCAAGAAGGCGATTATGTGAATGCAGGCGATGCCGTTGCTGAAATTAACTAGCCCCTGATTAGCTTCAGTTAATCCCAATTGGGGTATATCTACAGCCTAATAGTTAAGCTTTAATAACTAGTATTATATAAAGTGATAATACTAGTTTTTTTGTTTATGTTTAGCCATTTTTTGATAGTAAATGGCTAAATGATATCTTAGATATTGTTAAATTTATATCATCAAAATAGGCAAATAGATTGGGAATATTTATTTAATAAGTGAGGTTTAAATATTATAATCAACAAATCGATTTATCACTATTTTAATCTTCAATCTAATAAGGAATAGCCATGTCATTTAATGCCATTCTCCTCGAAAAAGAAGCCACAACGGGTTTTGCGAGCTCGCTAAAAAGCGTCAGTAAACAACAACTCTTAGCGCAACAAGGTGACACGTTAATTCAGGTTGCTTATTCAAGCATCAACTATAAAGATGCACTAGCCTTAACCAACAAAAGCCCTGTAGTTAGGCAATGGCCAATGGTGCCGGGGATTGATGGTGTTGGGTGTGTGGTTGAATGTGCTAGTGGGCGTTACCAAAAAGGTGAACAGGTGATTTTAAACGGTTGGGGCTGTGGTGAAACGCATTGGGGATGTTTGTCACAATATGCCTATTTAAAATCGGATTGGCTGATTCCACTACCTAACAATCTAACGCCTTATCAAGCCATGGTCATTGGCACAGCAGGTTATACAGCTGCGTTATGTGTTGAGCGAATTGTCGATTTTGGCATAAAACCCCACCATGGCATGGTGCTTGTGACTGGAGCAAGTGGGGGAGTGGGATCGGTTGCGATCAGTTTACTGGCCAGATTAGGTTATCAAGTTACAGCATCGACTAGTAAAATCGATGAAGCACATTATCTACAAAAACTCGGTGCAGTTAATGTTATTGATAGCCAAACGTTAAAAGAAGCAGGCAAACCATTACAAAAAGAACAGTGGTCAGCGGTTGTTGATGCGGTTGGTTCGCACACTTTAGCCAATGCTTGCGCTCAAACTCAATATGGCGGTATTGTCGCTTGTTGTGGACTTGCTCAAGGAATGGACTTACCAGCAACAGTTGCGCCATTTATTTTACGAGGAGTAACTTTGGCAGGCGTGGATAGCGTCATGGCAAGCTATGATAAACGTGTGTCAGCATGGCAGTTATTATCCCAACAGCTTGATGCGCAAACTTTAGCAAATATTGGTCAAACAGTTACTCTAAATGAATGTGTTGAAGTCGCAAACAACATGATTGCAGGGCAAATAAAAGGCCGTTATGTGGTTGATGTAAACAAATAACAAAGCCCGTCGCTAAACAGAGCTATTTTATATAAATATGTACAAAAAAGGTTCAGGAAAGGTATTGATTTTATTGAAGTTTTTTGTTTAATTTTTGTTCAAAAAGCCTTTGCCAAAGTCTAAATTTTTATTTCCATTATCTAAGTCATTATTCGTTTTTGTTTCATTATTGCTATTGCTGTATTCGCGCAGTTCGCAAGTGTTGTCAGAGAAAGTATCACTGTCTACCCATGGTTTACCTCTGTATTTGACGTCTAATGGTGGAATAACTACTATCATGACGCCGTCACCTGATAATGTAGGTATGACACGAATAAAGTTAACAGAACCTAGGGCAAGTAGTGACCAAATAAAAATATTTAACCCTAATTCACTTAGCTAGCCATCGTTACCGAAAACTTCTTGATTTGTATGTAATGTTATATAATCTAGAAAAAATAACGATAAAATAACTTCCTAATACTTTTTAGGGAGTCAATTATTAGGATATAGGATTTAGTATATGAATATTTTCAACGTAAAGAATTTATTAATTATCAGTATTGGCATACTATTAATAATTATTCTTTGCTTGTTTGTAAAAAATCCTGAAAATGAAAAGGTCAATAGCTTAATAACAGATATTGATAGTTTGATAGACAAAAAAAACAGTCAACAAGTTAATTCAAGATATAAATTATTTTTCAATTATCTAAAGCAACAAGAAACTGACTATTCAATTAAAGATAATCACATTTATATTAGTGATGATTTATACATAGATGATGATGAAGCCAAATTTATCTTACCAAATAATTTATCGATAGAAGGTGATTTATATTTAAATAATGACTATATAAGGGAATTACCCAATAATTTATCTGTTAAGGGTGATTTAATTTTATATAAAACTAAAATAAACCAATTACCTGAAGATTTACATGCAAGCTCAATTAGTTTACCTGTGGAGCAGTTTAATAATATAGCTTATCGTCAAGAAGTGGGTAGTGATGACATTACATTATTTGCTGTATTTATTGACAATGAAATAAAAATATCAGTACCAGCATGGCGATTTTTAGGTAATCTTAACACATTTGACGCAAAAGTTGATGAAGAATACTCACAAGCTACTGAAGATGAATATCAGTTAGAAATAGAAAAATATAAGCAGGCGGCCCAAGAATGTGTTAATGACTTGATTGAGATGAGAAAAAACCAAGCCAATCTACTAATTGTTCAAGAGCAGTACAAAGATTTTTTTAAATTCTTAGATTATGAAAAGATCGAATATTCATTTAAGAATAATAATATTATTATTGATGACATATTTAAAATTAGGGATAGCTCTATTCAATTACCTGATAATTTATCCATAAGCGCTGACTTTAAATGTGATGGCAGTAAAGTAACCCAACTACCTCAACTCCCCTATAATTTATCGATTGGTGGTGAGTTTGAAATTCTTTCTTGCGGTATTTTAACGGAGTTGCCTAATCGTTTATTTGTTGACTATTTAAATTTAGGGGATAGCTTTATAACTCAATTACCTGATGATTTATCTGTGAATTATCTATTTTTGAGAGACAGCTTTATATCTCAATTACCTAATAACCTTTCTGTTGGTCAGCATTTAGACTTAAGAGGCACACCAATAACTCGATTACCAGATAATTTAAAGGTAGGGAAATCGCTCATTTTAGATGTAAGAAGAATTCGTAATATTGCTTATCGTGAATATATTGGCGAAGATCGAATTACATTATTTTCTGTATTTGTTAATGGAGAAATACAAATATCGGTACCTAGCTGGAAATTTTTAGGGAACCTTAAATCCTTTGAAAGAAAAATAGATGCAAACTATCAAGGTGTGACTGCTCAGCAATACAAACAAGCCGCAAAAGAGTGTGTTGACGAATTAATCGAGATGAGAAAAAACAATGTAGTAAATAACAATGTAGTAAATAACAACGTAGTAAATAACAACCAAATAACTACTAGTGACGTTGAAAATCCAAAAGCAAAAAACACAATAAAAGAGGCGATTACGCTATCTTCTACACTAGCTAAAAGTAGACAAGAAGATCAAGCATTTTTTAATAAACTACATAAATATCCATTGTTAGAAACAGATCGATTTATTTATATTAATTATAGCTGGAGCGATGAATGGATAGATTCTCGGAGAACGCCAATAACCAAAATTTCTAATAGACTATTTATAAAAGGAAGTATGGATCTAAGTGAGACCATGTTAACTAGACTTCCTAATAAATTATATGTAAAAGGTCTTTTAAATATTAGTGACACGGTGATAAGTGAATTACCTGATGGAATATATGTAAACAGGTTAAATGCTAGCAATACCCGCATTACTAAATTGCCAGATAACTTCTATGTATATGGTGATTTGTACTTCAACAATACCCCAATAACTGAACTACCAAGTAATTTATTACTTAAGGGTGATATGGATTTATCTGATACGCCTATCACCAAACTGCCTGACAATTTATCAGTAGGTGGAAATTTGAAATTAAATAACACCAATATAACCACATTACCCGAGAATTTATCAGTGGGTAAAGGTTTGGATTTGGATGTTCAAAAGATAACTAATATTGTTTATCGTGAACATGTTGGTGAAGATGACATTAAGCTGTTTTCTGTATTTAATAATGGGGAAATACAGATATCGGTACCTAGCTGGAAATTTTTAGGCAACCTTAAATCATTTGAATCAAAAATAGATAAAAATTTTTCTGAGGTAGTAGCAAAACAATACAAACAAGTCGCACAAGACTGTATTGATGAATTAGCTAAGCGCAGAAATACTAATCGATCCATATAAAAGGATTTGCAATATGAAAATATTAAATAAAATTAATATAAGAACTTTTGCTACTGGATTGATGTTAAGTTTGTTTTCCTGTTTGGTTATCGCAAATGTTGAAAATGAAACGAGAACCAATCCTATTGAACTTCTGTATGAAAAACATGGAGAGTTTTTTGATTATTTAGATTATAAAAAAATTGATTACTCAATTAAGGATAATTCTATATTTGTTTACGATTCTTTAAATTTGGACAATGAAGATATCTTTTCATTACCCGATAATTTATTTATTAGTGGTAAATTAGATATCAACCCATGTTTTATCAAATTTCTACCAAATAACTTATCTGTAAGCGGCGATTTGAATTTATGTGATAACCTTAAAAGAGGTATAGTGTCGGCAACTAATTTATCTGTTGGTGGTAATTTAGATTTGAGTTTTGGTAAAGTAAATGAATTGCCTGACAATCTATTTGTTGGCGGAGATTTAGGTTTAAGACGTAATAATCTGCATGAAATACCCAATAACTTGTCTGTGAAAGGAGATTTGGATTTATCTGAGAATCCGCTTAATTATTTACCTGACAATTTTTATGTAGGTGGAAATCTTCATTTATTTGCCAACAATCTAGAAAAATTACCTAATAATTTAATGGTTGGTGGTCATTTGGATGTACCGCTTGGCATAGAAGAAATCCCAAATGATTTATTTTTGAATGGCGAACTATATTTATTGGGTTCAAGCGTAAATAAATTACCAGAAGGCCTTTCAGTTAAAAAAAATTTGGTTTTATCTCGTCGTATAACTGAATTGCCAGAACATTTATCAGTTGGTGGTGATTTAAATTTGAGTTTTGGTAAAGTAAATAAATTACCTGACAATTTATTTATTGGTGGAACTTTGGAATTGGCTGACTCAGGTATCATTGAATTACCCAATAATTTTGCTTTAGATGGCAATTTATATTTGAATGATAGCAACATTACTCAATTACCTGATAATTTATCATTGAAAGGGAATTTAACCTTATATAAAGGAAAATTAACTAAGTTACCTGATAATTTGACGGTGGGTGGTTATATTTATTTAAGAAATATCCAAATTGCCGCGTTGCCTGCTCATTTATCTGTAGCAGGTGATTTGTATTTATATGAAACTCAAATAACCGAGCTACCTAATAATCTATCATTAAATAGCGGGCTTTATTTATATAAATCACCCATAACTAAATTACCTGATAACCTATCTGTAGCGGGTGATTTATCTTTGCATGAAACCCAAATTACAGAAATTCCTAATGATTTGTCAGTAGGTGGAAAATTAGATTTAGATGTAAAAAGCATCAAAAATATTGTCTATCGAGAATCTGTTGGAGCGCATAAGGTTACCTTATTTTCAGTATTTGTTAATAACGAAATACAAATATCCATACCTGAATGGGATTTTTTAGGTAATTTTGACTTATTTGAAACAAGAATAGATAAAAACCTTCCCAAGGCAGAGGCAAAACAATACAAACAAGTCGCAAAAGAATGTGTTGATGAGTTAATAAAAATCCGAAATAGTAATCAGAACTGAATAACTGCATG
Organism: Gilliamella sp. Pra-s60; assembly: GCF_009795755.1. Lineage (NCBI taxonomy): Bacteria > Pseudomonadati > Pseudomonadota > Gammaproteobacteria > Orbales > Orbaceae > Gilliamella > Gilliamella sp. Pra-s60. The sequence goes on from NZ_WTFA01000019.1 coordinate 20,610, forward strand.
AAGATGCTCTTATTGTAGCATCAAATAGACACAGATCAGATTCTGTAGTCTTACAAAGAGGAGGGGGATTTTGCTCAAAATTTCCTAACTTCGATGTAGCCACTGTAATTATTTTATTTATCAAAAACAAAAAAGGGATTATTTTTTACAAAAAATTGTTCAAGAAAGGTATTGATTTTATTGACGTTTTTTATTTAATTATTTTTAATAAAAACAATTAGTTACATACCATGTTAAAAGTTTCTTAGAACTTAACAACGAAAAACTAAGCTAACTATAAATAAAATATTACAATTCTTTAAAAAAAAAGTGGTGATTTAATCTTTAACAAACTATATGCTTTAAATACTTTATAAAAACTCACTAAAACAAGTGATTTTTTATAAAAACCAAATAAAACAATAAGTTAATTGATGGAACAAATATTATGTGTTATCATGTTAATGAAAGACAGCTAGCAACTAGCAACCGCACGGCATTGGAAGCCCTATTTCTAAATCTTATTCAATATCTTGGTAGTCAAAAACAGACACCAGACTTGTTTTCATCATCAAATCCTGTGGAATCGCCGAATATATCGATGGCTTTGTCACCAAGGTCAAGGTCTTTACCTTTCTTATCTGGGTTATTTAAGCTATCTAGATGGCTTAAATTACCTAAGTCCGTGTTGGTCTTTGCACCGTTGTTGTTATTGTCGTATACACAGGCAACACAAGCCTTAACGGCAAGTACAGCTAATACCATTGAGGGCAGTGCGCCGTATTTAACGTATGATGGTGGGCAGACTAGGATTACAACCTCCGACATGTTACTTAGTATTAAGTTACCAGATGGTACAATAATTACTCCATTAACAAATACTTCAACTATTACAGATCCGATAATATTACCAAGTGGCAGTTCTTTTAATGATATAGGTATGCTGCTCCCGCCATCGCGGGGCTCAGCGTCGCTATATGACATCACTCGTTCTTCGTATCACTATTGGGGAGATGATGATGGCGATGGAGATAGATATATTGGTACAGGAGGGGAGTTATCGGCGGTTTTTACTGATAAAAATAACCGTCGTGTATTTCGTGATCATCCATTAGATATGTGTTTATCGCCTTATAAGATAGTATTTAGTAATACAAATGCCTATCTTTCTACACAATTTGGTATTCCCAATACAACTTCTTTCAGTGAAGGTTCGGTGGAATATTATGTCAGAACGGAATCGTCTATAGGTGTTTGTTCAGTAAGCCCCAGTCTTGAGTATGGTTCATACAGCTATGCAGGTCCTGCTAACATATGGGATCCTAATAAAGGTTTTTTTCTGCAGTCTGTAAGTCCGTCTTCTTACGACCTTAATTTCCCTACTACGGGGGCTGATGGTTTATATTTTGATTTAGATATTGGTGGATTTGATGCAAGTCTGTTAACTTGGTCTCCGGTTACTCATAGTGGCATAACGGCAACGGTAAGTAGGGTAAAGCCAAACTCAGGAACATTCACAACCCCTGACGGAAGAAGTAAACGAGCTGATAGCTGGATTTCAGATAAATCAAGATATGTAACGCGAGTAACGTTAAACGGCCCTAAAGCGGATAGTAGTCAGATAAGTGCAAGTAATCCTAGTCCACTGAGTGTGCCAACCTTACCGCAGACTTTTGAGTTACAAGGAAAGGATAGTAGCGGTAGAGTAATAGTGAAATATGGATTTAAGCTGAAACAGTGGTTTGTTAATCGTGGTGCTGAAAAGGCTATTTCATCTAATCAGGAAACATGGTGCAGTAGTTTGGGTTATCGTATTATTAACATAAAAGACGTCACTAACGCAAAATGCGGAATACAGAGATCTTGGTTTCCATGTGTTGGGGATATAGATGGTGCCACGCCATTGTCAAATGGTGATTATTTCCAGCGACAAATAGGAGCCGGTTTTTTTTCTGAGTGGAGCGAACCGTCTGATTACAAGACAGCGAGCTTTGTCGAAGGTCCCTATTGGACGAATGAGGCTGCTAATAGTCGCGATAATTTCTTTGTTAACTCGCACGGTAGCTCTGTGTTTTATGGTACAGCTTCTTACTATAAGAAGTATGGCCTTTGCACTACACCTTAGTTTTTAGCATTTAGTTCTTAATCCTAAGGGCGTGGGAGCTAGATAGGATAATATAGACAAAAATCAAGCCCCGCGTAAGTTGGGGCTTTCCATTAGGGGGTACTGTTGTGGACAAAGCCACAAGCGCGCCGCCGACGCTGAAAGTGTCGATGGCAGTTTTAGTGGATTACGTTGTGGCGGTTTAAAGCGGTGGTCTATTTTTAGTACGGCAAGGTTTCGGGCGTTTAGGCTTTTGTTAAAAAAATACTAAATAAAAACTTTAATAAAATCAATACCTTTCCTGACAGATTTTTTATTAAAATAATGTCTTTTTTGTTAGTGCATAGAATGGGTTAGGTGCAGTGGTTTCGGACGTTTTAGCTTTGGATGATAAAAATAGCTACAGTGACAACGTCCGAGCAAAGGGAATTAAAGCGAATTCCCTTTGCAAACCCACGCTTTGGCTACAGAATGTGGC